>CAZHXE010000024.1:0-13235 GCA_964536005.1 uncultured Candidatus Saccharibacteria bacterium | reverse complement strand
AAAAGCATAAGTTTAAACACCTCCGTGAGGCTACGTGTCTAATTCCAGGAAAAATCTCGAATCAACCGAGCAAGGCTTTAGCATTGTCGAGGTGATTGTAGCAATAATTGTAATCTCAATTCTTGTAGTGATCGCCTCTTCAGTGAGCACAAGCGGTTTGTCGATCAATGGGCGCACCACCCTCTACACCGACGCCAGTTCACTCGCCTTCAAAAAAGTTCAGGATTATGCAAACATGTCGTTCGACGACATACCAATCGGTGACAATGTCGATGGATATGAAGTTGAGGATTTCTCAACGGAAGCAGAAGGTATACAGCTGAGGAACGCCGACGCCAAAGTGCTCGTTACTCCGCAAAGCGTGGTTTCGACCACTACAACAACCACAGAAACTGCCTATTCGCAACAAATTGCCGCCGACACAGCGTATGTCGCAGGCTCGGAAATTGAAAATGACGACGAAGACGATGCAACAGGCGATTACTACCGCCCAAGCCGCATAGGCGATGATAACTATTCCAACTACACGTATAGCGCATATGCATCAGACCCAGACAACATGGCGAGTCCATCTATCGACCTCGGTTCAGCTGAAGATGTCGATATTATTCGCATAGACTGGTACACCTGTGGGTATGGGTCCGATAACTTCCGGGTTGAAGCAAAGAACAGCTCCCCAAACTCTAATAGTGGCTGGACCACTATTGTGAGTGGCCTATCCGACAATGGTATACCTTGCTCGATTGGAAGCCACCCTCAAGATATCGATGTCAGCGCCAACTCAACTGCCTATCGTTACTGGCGGCTGTTCATAGTAGACGCCGAAGACGACGATTATAACGCTTTCTCGGAATTGGAGGCATTCTCGTCAACTGTGCCCGGTGACACCGTCGAGCAACATGGCTCCGACGCTTCGAGTTCGCCAGGAGCACTTTATTTCAGTAGTACTGACCTGGAAATGTCGCTAGATGGCAGCCGCGGGCACCAGTCGATCGGTATGTTGTTTGACAACGTTACGCCCGATCACGGCGCGCAAATAGATAACGCCTATCTCGAGTTTACCGCTGATCAAGCCAACTCTGGCAGCGTAACGCTTAAAGTTAGCGCCGCAGATGTTGACAACGCCAGCCCATGGACAACAACCTATGCGGTTGATCATGCTGTCGACAGTGACGCCAGTGACGGCAGTACGGGCACTACGGCAACCGTCACTTGGACTCCCGCAGCATGGTCGTCGAACGAAGTAGGGGCCGACACTCGCGTAAACGTGACCGCCATTGTGCAAGAAATAGTCGACAGGGCCAACTGGGACACTGGCAACGACATGGCTTTTGCGGTTCAGTACGTATCTGGCGCCGACAAGCGCACAGCCAAGCGATCACCCGCACCCAAACTGCATATCGAGTGGTCTGAAGAGACTATAAGTACCAATGGCAATGGTTACGTTGATGCCGATAGTGATGGTGATGCAGACAACCCAACTCTTCTCAAAATTGACGTGATATTAGAATACGACTCATTCGGAAATCGTCAAAAAATTAACTATTCGTCGCTTGTGCGTCGTAACGGCCTAGGAACATAAATGGCACTGCCACAGTTGCTTAAAAAACTAAAACGAGGCAACGAGCGCGAGGATGGCTTCACGCTTGTCGAGCTCATGGTTGCGCTTGGCTTGTCACTATTTTTATCTGGTTTGCTACTTAGTTCGCTGTTTTCGCAGTACATTGCTGTTTTAGCAGAATCTGCGCGGTCCGATCTGCGCTCGCGCGGCCAGTCGTTGCTCGTTAATTTACAAGATGAGCTTCTGTTTACGATTTATTTTGGCGAGGAAATTAACGAAGACCTGGTTGACCCAAACGAACCAACCGGTGGATGGACGAACGACACTGCACCGGCCACCCTCATCATCAACGAGACAGCGCTTGACTCGGTCCGTAGCGACGAAAATCGCCACATTATCCGTAAAGAAGTGAACGACTGTGAAACAAACCCAGTTACGTCAAACCCGCCAGCAGTTAATAACATCATCTACTACGTACGCGACAACCCAAATAATGACTACAAAACTCTATATAAACGCACGATTACTCCAACCTATAATCTTTGTGGCCTCGACTCAGTAACTGGCGATCCGTGCACTCCAAGTACAATTACCTGTAAAGGAAATAACAAAAAACAGTCCTGCCCGGTTGATGACATCGGAGCGGATGGGTGTTTAGTAGAAGACAGTAAGCTTACCGAGAATGTCGTTGATTTTTCTGTCACATATTACACAATCGGCAATGTAGCCACCGATCATCCGTCATCAGCCAACAAAGTAGAGGTCGTTTTGACTCTTGGCGAAAATATCTATGGCCGCGAGATCGAAGCGGTAATTAATCACACCATACGAAAGATTAACTAATGACTGATCATAAACAACCCAACAAATCCCCAAACTTAAAGCGGCAGACTGGCTTTATCATGGCTACGCTCGTGATTTTTACGCCGGCGCTGCTTACTTTTGGTGCAATTGTCATCTTGCTCAGCGTGTCATCTTATCGCAACGCCATCTTGCAACACCAGGTCAAACAGGCGCAGCTGGCAAGTTTATCTGCTATGGAGCGCGCCAAGGAGGAATTTGAACTCGATATCGACTATGCCGGAACTGCCGAAACGACCCTCACAACCGACAGCCAATACACCGTGACGTATGAAGTCGAGCACATCGGTTTTACTAATGACGTGCACACGCAGCAGGATGTTAAAGGGATCGGCCGTGTTTACTATACCGGCACCACAACAGTTCTGGCCGAAAAGGCGATTTTCGGGAAAATAACCCGCCAAACTGGCGACAATTCCAGCGTGCGTTTCATTTTCATTATAGATAACTCAGGCTCGATGACTTCAGCTGAATTTAGTGATGCGCAATCTACCATCAATGTAGCTGTGCAGTATGTTGTCGAGAATGTGCCTTCTGCTAGTGTCGCCGTTGTCAACCACGGTACTAACACCACTAGTAAAGAGCATCGCTATGACGTAACAGTACCTTTTACAACCGACCTAGCGACGGCTATTGGTTGGGACCGTCAGTTCGGTTCTGGCACTTCGGGGTCAGCATTTAACGGCTCCCATTTAGCAGCAACGCTTGCCGTCATGCGCTACGACGATGTGTACGCACCTGGCGCCGAGCTCGATTTAGTGGGTGCTTCTAGCGTGCAATACATAGTCTTTACTGATGCCGAGGGATACGATGTGTCAACTTGCTGTCAGGCAATCAAGAAAGTAAGTACCGAGCCGTCAAACTGGCACACTGGCAACGGTAGCCCGTTTGTAGTTTTGGACGAGTACGGCGAATTCAACGCCCTAAAAGACGGTTCTGTATTTGAAGATGATGGTTACCCAGGTCTTACCGCGCAATTCACTATGCTAAACGTCAATACCACAACTGCCTGGAAGACTCGTGAAACCTCGGCTGCCGTAGCGTCGCCTGGTGGCAGTTGGTATGGTGTCATCGATGCAAATCCTGGCGATCCAGAAGGTGAGGGCGTCTTGCCGCGACGCTATATCAATACATCGCTAGCCGTGACCGATCCAAATGATATTATCGATATCATCAACGAAATTATCGAAACCGAGATTAACTACTAAATACATAACAGGCCCACAGGGTCAGATCTCATAAAGTTATAAAATGTTATATAATAAGTATATTAGAACATAAACACAGGATCCATGAGATCTGACCCTCGGGATTCTTTCGCTCCCAAAATCTAAAGTGTTTGAGGTAAAATACCGCGCACATACGCAGCCTGCCCAACATGCTGCGTCGTGTCATTCAATACACTAATTAGGCGCACTGCCATTGTTACTGGCGGATCCCAGTTTTTATCTACCTCGTGCTGGTAGTCCTTCTCGCTAAGCGCACTTATAAACGCAATCGTCTGCTCGTGCACCTCGGCATAATATTCCTTTAATAGCTCTGTAGTTGCATTCATTTGGCCAACCTCATCAGAAGTTTGTCCATACCCAAGTGCGTCTACAGGATAGGGGAGAGCAAACCGTTTGTGCCACGATGAATGCCAACGCTGCTCCGTACCTGCGACATGCGCAATGTGATCGTCTTCAACTCGTGCCAAGTGCCACACCAGCCAGGCTATCGAATTCGCGTCCTTAGTCGGGCGATACAGAAGTTGTTTCTGCTCAAGACCTGTAACCACTGCTATTACACCCTCGTGAACTCTTTTAAACCCATCTATGAGTAATTCATTCGCAACCATTATTACCTCCACATAGTTATATGATTATTATATCAGCTCCATGAATAACAATAAATTATTATTGATTATCAATATACACTTTGCTAGAATATTCGTATGAAAAGCTCAAATAAACTCACGAATCAAACATCAATTTATTTATTGCGCCTCACCATTTTTGGTTTTACGATGATCGGTGCGCTCATAGCAATCTTCTTATTGCCGATTATCTACAGGGACTGGAGTAACGAATTCCCAGACTTCTCGTTTATGCGCCTACCTTTGCTGGTCGGACTTAGCATTGCCGCAGCCGCATTCTTTACGGCGCTGTACCATGCCAATAAAATCCTAAGTTATATAGCAAACGGCACCGCCTTTGCCGAGCGTACCGTTGATGCACTCGGTGCAATTAAAATATGCGCCTTCGTTGTAAGCGGCGCGTTCGTACTCAACATGCCCGCAGCATATTTTGTAGCCGAGGACGATGACGCGCCCGGCCTTATTGTCATAGCTTTTGCATTTACAGCAGCACCTTTTATCATAGCTGTGTTCGCCGCTGTTATGCAGCAACTACTCATGAATGTAATCCGCATCAAATCCGAAAACGACCTGACAGTATAGGAGCATAGTGATGGCAATTGTAATAAATCTGGATGTTATGCTCGCCAAACGTAAAATGAGCGTCACCGAACTCGCAGAAAGGGTTGGCATAACCATGGCGAATGTGTCGATTCTTAAAAATGGCAAGGCCCGGGCAATTCGTTTTTCAACCTTGAGCGCGATTTGTGAGGTGCTTGAGTGTCAGCCTGGGGATATTTTGGAGTTTAAGCCCGAGCTCACCCCGGTCGGTGTCATTGATAAATAACGTTCAAAAACATTATATGTAGTTCGTTTTGGGCCGGCAGGATATTCCTCCTGCCGGCCCAAAAAATGTAGCTATCGACCCTTCACTGTTCTGTGCCTACGATACTTCTACAAATTCTCGCTTTGCATCAATCGCTGCAAGCACTGCCTCCCATAGAGTAGGTGCCGTTGCAGTTCGTTCCGCAAGAACTTCAAAAGCAAATTGCTCCAACGATCCGCGTTCACAGGCCACAAGGTTAATGTCGATCACACCTTGCTCTGGACTCGATCCAGGCCTGCACTCCGCCTTAAAGGTATAGCCACGTTCTTTCCAGCTAACTGCCTCACCGGCAAAGAGTTGCTGTAGCAATGTTTCGGGAACTTGTACCGGCTCATAGCCAGTGACTGCTGCTACGATGTTTTTGCCTGTATTCGTACCTCGAGCAGCAATTGTACCACCATTAAGCACGTGAAGATCAAGCCTGCTGGATGGATACGAGTGTCCAACAGTTGGTGATGGGTAATACCCGCCAGCTCCATACATCGTAGAGTATCTATGACCGCCATCGAGCAGATCAATGTTAGCTCGACGCAGTGCCTCGACCAATTCCTCTGCAAAGGCATGGGCGATCATCCTACCTTGCATCGTCACGCGCACTTGTCGGATATGAGTGGAAACTGAAAAGATTTCAAGCTTCGCTCCACAGCGCAGAGCGTCTTCAATCGCAGTCAGATCAATCAGTTCATGTGGAGGAAGGAACATGCGCCTTGCGCGCTCAACTAACTCCGCGTCATACTTTACGCACAGCTCGCTCCACGACATATTACTCGGTGGCTTAATAACGAGTACGTCCAACTCCGTATGAATGTACGTAGGCTCGCTCGTCGTTTCGACACCCTCTTCTTCGGCCGCTGGCCGATACCAGTCGCTCCGGAAGATAAGCAACAGATGGTCAACGTCGTCAGGTTTGATCCCGGCAAACACGTCGTGAACTGTTTCGCCCACAATGCCCGTGGCACCAACAATGGTAGCCAGAACATTGTGACGACGACCAACAGCCAAGACGGTGTCTGCAACCTTTGCTACTAGCCCGACGTGTTCTGGGCTATCATCGCCGTAGTAAACACATCTGGGTCCTTCTGACCAACGTAGAGTGAAATCAAATATGTCAAAAGTTGCTCTGGTAACTCGGATGTGCAACCTAGGTGTTGCGCCGTTGCGGTTTTGGATAACCCGGTATGCGTGGGGCCATAGGGCGGGATAGTCGAAGAACAGCTTTGCCGTTCGTGCATTTGATTGACTAGTCATTACAGGTTAGTCCTTTCCCGGCTTCTGCCAGGTAGTCGTGTGATAGACCGGCCAACTTCTGTCAGCCCAGGATGTGAAGGTGCAGGCTCATATTGCGAGCGTGCAGGTTAGTTATACCATCAAAAATAGCGTAGGTACATCTTGCTTGATGCTCCCTACGCTAAAAATACATTTAATTCTATGCGCTTAATATAAACTTAAAAAGTCCGACTTATTCAGCTTTGCGCAGACTCTTAAGCACTTCTATCACAGCGCTGTTAATCTCAGACACAGCCTCATCGTCACCTACATGACCTAGGTAAAAACTGCCCCCGGTGTATGCGTTGTATTCGATGTTGAAGACGGACACGAAGGCATGATGCTTTGTCTTTTGTGCGACATCTTCTTCGGAGCAGAAGAATAGATCACAGTCGCCACTCCCGCTGTCATAAAATACTTTGCCGAGATTTACGCTATCGAGGCTCTTTGTTTCAGTTACTTCACGTTTCGTCACGGATTCTTCTTGAGGACACCAATTGTAGAAATTCTTGCCAGCTTCTTCGTAGTAACCTTGGAAGTGGCTAAACGGCGCGCCGTCACCCTGAGGACATTCCGTTACCGCAGATGCATTCAAACGTACTTCAACCGAGCCTACTGTCCAAGCCTCAAAAATACGTTTTTCGTTGCTTTCCGAATTCTCGCCATAGGATTTTTTGATCCAATCGCTTGGGACATCAAAGGTGACGCCCAATTGCTCAACGGTATATGGAGTAATGCCTTCACGAGGCGTGTAAGTTTCTGGCTCTGCGTTTTGCGCGCTATTTGTAGCATTTTGCTGCGAGGTAGTGTTCGAACTTTTAGCTACTTCTTGGTTTTGGACTCTGTAAATCACAAATCCACCGACAGCAAGTACTGCAAGAAGCGCCACTATCAAAAGCAGATCAACTGCTCCAGTTTGGTTTAATTTTCTCATGTTGGTTTTCCTTTTGTTGGTTTTGATTATAAATTTTGCTGGATCTATTGTCGATAGTAGGCGACTAGTAAAAACAAGTTCAAATTAAGAGGGCTCTCCCAACTGCGCGCGTTGCGGAGTTGGGAGAGCCGTGGGTTGGATAGGTAGAAAACGAGGCGAATGGCCTCAAGCGCGAGCCGGCCGCCAACTGGCAGTGCGTCTTACACTCAGGTGGTTCGTGAGCTGATCGATTGGCATCAGTTCAACAGGATCGGTCGGCAGGTCGCCGCGGTCATACCAAGAGGTAGGATGATCTACCGCCCGGTCGCTCAGCACCCTGAAGCCAGTGACCAAAGCGTTGCGCAGCAGTCGCCTCAGCTGACTGTCTTCCCTGATTTGAGTCAACAGACTCCCAGGACTATCTGCTGCCTGCACCATGGCAAAGGCGAAGCCACGCGTCAGCATCCAGAAGAATTCGAGCCTGGCGTACACACGGTACTGATCTTGCTGGGCCGTGTTAGCCGGAAGTTGCTGTGCAGCCTTTACGGCGTCGGTAACAGCCGTCACCATGACGCGCAGCAACTCGCTATCGTCTCTGCACCGCTGCCGATTACCCGCCAGCAGGTTGTGGAGGGCAACACCGAGTGAATAGGGCGAGGTAAACCACTTTGCAGCGAACACATCCTCTGCAGCACTCATGAGCGACATCGACATCAAGCTAGTGAATAGCCGAGGGTGGAGCGACCCACTCTCAACCAAATCGCCAATATCATCCATGACGTGCGCAAGCCACATCTCAGGAGTTAGGCTTATACCTGCATCCAACAAGTTGGGGATGACTGTGCCGGCAAGCAGCCCTTCTAGGCGTCCCCAAACCAGCGCTAGGCAGGCTTCGGCATCACCACTCAACGCTTTCGCTGCACCTATGGAATAAGCGCGGCGCACCAGCCTTTCAACAACCCCATGCTGCAAGCTGCCTTCATCTGCAAGCAGAAGCGCTGCTTGCAGCTCTACTCTGCACGCATGGCTGGGACGCTCGACCCGTGCCAGATATGTAGCACGCGCAATGAGTGTGTTCTTCTTGCCGGTAGTAGTAATCAGAAATTGCTTCTGTGGTACTAACGTACCACTCACACCACCCTGATTTATACTCAAAGGAACCCGCTTTCTACGTAGAACGAACTCGATTACAATACAACTATTCTATAGCTCGGTCAACAGATGATAATAAGCGAGTGAGACATATTGCTTCGTCCAAATCGGACAATTGTGGGGCAGATCTCACAAATACTCAAATCCTGTGAGAATAACTTATTATTATAATATGAAAACTATGAGATCTGACCCTCGGGGTGTATGGGCTGGAATGGGCCATAGGATTGACAATATTTATAAATAGGTATATAATTAAAAAGTACGCAAACAAAAGGGCGACCGTTAGAGCTAAGACTCTACACGGCGGATTCATTGCTAAAGAATCCACAATTGTTCCGAGCCAGCTGTACCGCGAAATATATTAACCAGAGTTGATAATACTTGCGGTACAAATGGAAAGGAACAGGCGTATGAACATCGCCCCGCATAATTCTCGTATCTACGCACGGTTAAATGCACTGCACGGTATTCAGCCGTACAGTCCAATAGACATATTATATTTCGCTGGAGTCACCGGCTCGTTTGCCGCTAGCGCCAGCTTGTTTTCTGCCGTCTACATTTCGCAAGTTTTGCTCGAAGTGCCCACGGGCGTACTCTCCGACTTTGTTGGGCGAGTGCGCACAGTAACGCTCGGTACTATCTGTAACGCGCTGTCTATTGGGCTCTATCTGATAGGCGGTAGTTACTGGACACTGCTAGCTGGTGCAACCTTCCAAGGCGCAATGCAGGCGTTCTTCAGCGGCAACAACCAAGCGTTGCTATATGAAAGTTGCCTGCAAGATGGCGACGAGACATACCATAGCCATATGGCTCGGGCCGAACGCAACTTCCACATAGCGGCCACGGTGTCGGCTGTGTTTGGTGGCGTGTTGGCACTGGTGTCGTTTCGCTTCGTTTATGCGACTGCGCTTTTGCCCGCAGTTTGCGCTATTGCAGCTTCCACACGATTAGTGGAGCCAGCTGCACAGCAACGCAACGATGCCACGCCCAGGGCACACCTGAGTGCAGCTATTCGGCACCTGCGCAGCAACAGCAGACTCCGAACCATCACCGCAGCCTCCAGTATTGAGTATGCAGTTGGGCACGCGTCATTCAGCCTGCAACAGGCGTTTAATAGCACATTGTGGCCAGTTTGGGCGCTTGGCATGAGCAGAGCGCTATCAGGGCTATTTGCTTCGATTAGCTTTGCGATGAGTAGCCGAATCATCGATCGCTTTGGCCCGCTCAAAACCCTGATCTATCTTGGGGTGTGGGGCAAGGTGTTGCCGCTCATCGGCTTGCTGCGCCCGAGCGTTGCATCGCCCTTTATGGCATCGACCGCATCACTCACTTTTGGCACGGGAATCGTCGCCAATAGCACGCTCATGCAACAGGAGTTTACTTCTGAGCAGCGCGCTACACTTGGTTCAATCACATCGGTGATTGGAAGCGTACTTGCTGCCGTGGCATCGGTTGCACTTGGGCTCTTGGCCGATCAGTTTGGGCTGCGTGTGGCTTTACTCTGTGGGCTTGGGTCGCTGAGTATTGCAACGCTGTTGTATGTGCGCTTACACAACGTAGCAAGCTAAGAGCGATGTAGTTCTGGGCGGCGATTTACACTTGCCGCCCAGAACTAAAAATTAAAAACTACACATTTCACCAAGCCAACGTAAGTTCGCAGAAGAAATGTAAATTATACTTTTGTTATAACAATTTGAGTGGATGCTTATAAGTTTTAGACAAACCGGCAAAGCGATATGACCCTGTGGGTCGGCGGAGTATTGCCCCGCCGACCCACTAATCGCACATCAGCTCAGTTACGATTACTGGGACCAGAGCTGATCTCAAGCGTGAATTTCGTCCCATTCTTGTGGAAGGGGAAGAACATCCCGGTACGGTCAAGCGGCTCGCTGCCATCAACAGGCGAAGCGATAGTACTCTTGAGCACGCGCTCGACGTGTGCCTCGAGCACGGCAGGATCGAGTGCTCCCCATCGCCAATAGATGTTGATGAGTCGTTGCCAGATCCTGATGTCGTATACACCGTCCATAGCCAATTTGTGACGCAGCGACTGTGTGCATGCCAGCATCAGGTCGGAGCTGTACTCGCCGGCATCACTGGTGACGAGGCTGAGCGGCAGTAGGTCGGAGGGGAAATTCACTACCAGGATGCCGTACTTCGGCACCCAGGGTGCCGCAGGTTCTTTCACGACCAAGCTTGCTTCAGGCACGATGCCTGCTGCTTGCGCTAGCGGGAAGAGACCAGTACCTACGTCGCCTCTGTTCACTTGAATCATTCTGCCGATCTGACTGATCAACATCACGAAGTCGTGGTTCATGCCACCCGGACCTTGGTGCTGCCTTCTTTGCGAAGTAGCCTCAGCTTCCCTCAGTAGGCTAACGAGTGAGTCCTCGTTAACGATCATCGCCCCGAACACGCCGCGCGCACCTGGATCCGATGCTGCGGCAACACATGCTTGCACGTGTGCAACGATCTCTTCTTGTGTTCCACCGGGAACCGATGGGAGATAGTCCACCCACAGGCTGTGGTAATCAAGATTACCGTTAGTGATCGCGTTTTGCTCATACAGCCGCCGCTTGAAGTCCGCGGTAACCGCATTGAACCATTCTTTGGTCCAACCGCCCGTACGAGGGTCGACGCCCACGATCGGGGTATTGAAAGTAAATTCCAGCCTAAGCGTATCGGACATTGCTCATTCCTCCAGTTGTGCACGCAGCCGTACATCCATCGTCCATCCTATGACGGAGCGTGATGCACGGTACGCGACTTGGTCGCTCACCAGACCCCATGGGTCACATACTGGTAAACCAGCATGCTGTAACGATAACTCTTATCGCACAAAGTGAGTTGCAGGCGCACATTGTATATGCATCAGCAGCTCACTTTGTGCCGGTTTGTCTGTTAATGAACCCCTACGAATCGCAGGAATTTATATATTTTACAATCTTATGATATATATTGCAATGCTACGGTTGTTTGTTCTCTCCAATGTTGAATAATATGTAAATAATTGTATAATAGCATTAATCTTCGAATGACTACATGTGTGGTTCGGAGCGAACCTCACATTGATCTAAACCTACTAGCCTCAAATAGGGAGCAAACGTTATGTCAACCCCCGAAACAGTAGTGCATCCGGCGGAACTGCTGCAGGCATGGATTGCGCAGGGAATCCTACTCCCACGTCTACAAGATGCGTCAGCACAGGTCAATCTGCGTGCTGCGCGCGGGATCGCCGTCGCTGCTGCCGGCATGCTGGAGGTCGCACTTGTAGACGAGACGCACACGATGGTGCACTGCGTCGAGCCGCATTTGCTGTCTCTGAATTACCCGCATCTTGGCGTCGACCAAGGGGAGTCGGCCATGGTAGTGCTGCACAACCCGCACAAGCCATGAGCCTGCCAGCTCGAAACTGACCATAGCGTGTATGGCGAGAACGGATTGTTGCGCCTTCAGTACGTGACCCTTGAAGTCTGTCGTGATCCGAATCCACTCACGCTAATGGGGCGTAGGGTGCAACTCTGCATCGCAATCACACCTCACGGCGCACCCGCCGACAGCGCGTACTACGACGTGGTGAGCTTCTGGCCAGACGCCAACATGAGTGTGCGTAGCTTCCAACCGAGCTACGTGGAAGGCGCTCCGCTGAGAGACGCGCTTGGACTGTGGCACTACGGCACCACGACACGAGTGCATCACAAGCCACGACCTACCTGCGATGTTACCTTCGGCTACCCAGGAGCAACGGCATTCATGCGAAGCGCACCCGAAATGCTCGGTGAGTACTTCGCCGAGTTGGCAGAACACCTGAGCGCAGAACACAACACGACCAGGCTGTAAGATCACCGTGAGTACTGAGCACCGCGCCCTAACCGGCGCGGTGCTCGACCGACTTATAACTTTGCAAATACGTTAATCATTTTGTACGTAAGAAACCTAACAGCGAACCTTAGCGGATTTTCTTATTGTTACCCTCATGAATAATGATGATACACTGGACGACTTCCAAAACGATGAACAGGCTACCAATCCCTTGGCAGATATGAAAAATGACGAAAAGCTGCCGGGCGACTACGACCCGCCGTTTTCACCGCCAAGTGATGTGCCGAGTCAAATTGGCGATACCGACCAAGCGACTGATACGAACATGGACTCGCATGAGCTTTATGACGCTAATTTTGAGGCGGCTTCGGGCGCGGACATGCCCAATGAATCTTCAGAAGGCCAGGAGCGTATAGGCTAGAGCAGAACTCGTGATCGTTTAGTCAAATTGACAGATGTTATAAGTGGTCACAATTAATACACTGTACAAGCTACTAATTATAAACTGGGTGCTCGATTGATATTTATTCGAGTAGCCACCCCAGACGTAAGTCTGGGGTGGCTCTGTCCCGATTTTCGTATAGCGTTGTGTCAGCTATTCAGTCGCTTTACTTCTGGATGTATCGGTAGCGCCGTATCGCAGCTTCCGTACTTCAGCAGCACGAAGCTCTCGGGCGTGACCTTGGCAAGCTGTTCCGGCCCGTCTAGATACACGATCACCTCGAGCGGAGCATTGCCGCGCGGCAGTGCCGGGCGACCGATCATGCTCCGACCACCGCTTGGCAGCGTCGTGATGTGTAGGTTGCCCTCTGGCCGCAGGGCCGACTTGCTCCAGTCTTGGCTGAACACATAGCCGCTGACTGCAACAGCGTTTGGGCCAATCGGGTCGCCAGCGTCGTTGAGACTGACGTCTAAATCCGGCGCCATCACCAGATCC
>CAZHXE010000023.1:252-13504 GCA_964536005.1 uncultured Candidatus Saccharibacteria bacterium | reverse complement strand
GCACGCCAACTTGGACGAGCGGTAACGCAACGTCGGCATATGCCGCAACTTCATTTGGCACATCATTTTCTGCCCCGATAGTGAGTAGTGCCGTGTCGTTACTTAAGGGGCTGCGGCCAAATATAACCGCGAACGAAGCCATAACTATCTTAACGAACAGTAGCGACAAAGTAGCCGGCATGGGAAGTTCTAAGCGCACCGATCAATACGGGTGGGGACGGCTCAACGTGGCCGCCATGCTCGAAAGCTTAAGCTCATATGAAAGTCAGCTACTAAAGTCAGAAGGGGGTCGACTTGCAACCTCCGAAACCTATAAACCACAGATTTCAAGCAACCGAGGCCACACGCTTACAACCGGCATCATTAGCACAAACACAGTCAAAACCTACTGCCTGGCCGATCCATTTGCTTCTTGTACCCTTACCCTCAATAAGGTTGGAGGCGGCACAACTACTATAGAAACCAAATTATTAAACGCGCAGGGTGTAACCGTTTTTGAGTGGAGTAAAGGAAGCAAAAGCAGCGGCACATACACTGCCACAGTTACGGTTAATGGTATCGAAAGCGAAGGTGAAGCCCTCTTTATAAAATAAGTTCGGCTACTGTACTAAGCGCTTGATTGTGGTTGCGACATCCAAGATCGGCGTATCGCTCTTTACCAAAAATGCCGCGGCGCCGGACGCCAATGCTTCTGCTTCTTTGTCTTCGGCACCTAGGTTGCTCACCATTACAACAGGTATATCTCGCAGCATATCATCACTTTTGAGTTCGCGCAGTATTTCCCAGCCATTTTTAGTTGGCATGAGCGCATCGAGCACAACGACCGAAGGCCGCAGGCTGCGAATGGTTTCTACAGCAACAACAGGATCGCCAATGAGTGTAGCCCTAATTCCCTCTTTTTCGAGCTTTACCTCGTACGACTTTAGTAGTCGCGGATCATCGTCAACCACCACCGCCGAAATTACGTTTAGATCAGTCATGTTGTTTACACCTCCATCATTCACTGCCGCGTGTCATATTAAAAGTATTTCAGTTCTATTAAAACTATAGCAAAGCCTAGCAGCCTGCGCCAAGCCACAAGCCTCGTTCCCCTCTACCAATCGCTACATGTCAGGCTGCACCGCTAGCTGCTTGCTGCCGCTGCGCTGCTTCATGCCATCTTTAGAAAGTCTGACCGTAAAGGTAGTACCTGCGCCCTCTTTAGACACAAATGCGATTGTGCCGCCAATGGTATCGAGAATAGATTTTACAATATACATGCCAAGGCCGTTGCCGTCGGGCTCGTGGTCGATTGCGTTTTGGGCCCGGAACATCTTGGTAAAAATTTTTTCCTGAGCATTAGCCGGGATGCCATAGCCATGGTCAGTTACGGAGATCGCAAGCAAGTTCGGCTCAAGCGTGACCGAGACTTCGACGATACTACCCTTTGGCGAATATTTAACAGCATTCGAAATAAGGTTTAGGAAAATAATTTCCATGATGCGCGGGTCGAGCATCACCGGCTTGATCGCGTCATCCACCGCAACAGTCACCGAAACTTGCCTATCATTCATCTTACTTTCCAGGTCGACCAGAACACTCTTGATAACGTCACGTATGTCAGTCATCTCGGGCTCAATTGCGACTACGCCGACATCGATTCGTGAGGCGTTGAGCAGCGCGTTCAGGAGGCTACCCATTCGCTTGGCGGCTTGCGCGGCTTCGTTGATAAACTCTTTCTGCTCGTCATTTACTACGCCAAAATCGCCGGCCAAAACCATCTCAAGATACCAGTTAATAGTTGAGAGCGGCGTACGCAGCTGGTGCGAGGCAATAGACACGAATTCTGACTTTGCCCGGTCCACCGTCACTTCCATGGTAACGTCGCGAAGCACCACCACAGCGCCATATACAACACCACCGACCACGAGCGGCGATGCAGTCATTTGCGCATAAAAAGTTGTGCCATCCGGACGCTGCACCTGATAGGTCGCCTCGTTAATTGAGCGGTGCTGCATGCTCTGCGCGATAGCAATTTCGCTCTCCTTTAAAATGACGTCTTCCTTGCCTTGATGCGCGAAGGTCAGATTTTTATCGATCCGCTGGTTGATCAGCTCTTCTTGGTTTAGGCGAAGTACACGTCCCGAACTCGGGTTGGCCCGCAAAATTACGCCACGTGGATTTACAATCAGCACAGCCTCACCAATGCTTGAGATGGTTGCTTCGTCAATTGCCTGCGTTCTCTCTAGCTCCTGGTTCTTTTCGCCCAACTTTTTTAGGGCGTCCGCCATCTGTTGTTCAGCGCGCTCGCGTTGCGAAACCTGCAAGCGTAGTTCTGTTGCCGTGTCATGCGCCTTAGACGGTTCGCTATGATCTTTAATGTGCAGGCCAATGTGTTTTTCGACCACCAGCTCGTAGTAGGCGCACAATGCACTCACCGCAACTATCATTGCAGCTAGTTCGATATAACGTGCCGACTCGTAATTCGCATCAAATAAAGATACGCCAAAAACAAGCGGGATAATGCCTAACACTACGGGCAAAATATAATAAACACTTTTTCGGATGCCCAGACCTATGGCCACCAGCAGCGGGTAGGCCATAAGCAGGTACGATGGAATATCATTATGTGAGTAAGCGTATGCTCCATATGTTAAGAACAATCCAAGCAAGCCAAACACCACATGCGTGGCAGCGCAGTTTGAGATCTTTCCGAATACCGAACCGAATAGGTTTGCGATAAACCCAATAGTGAGCACGGCTTCAAGAATTCCTAGGCTACCACCTGGACTCACCACTGCTAGCGCGGCAGTTAGGCCAACTCCGGCGACCGCGATGTACGAAAGCGGCAAAAAAATGAGCTCATCAATTTTTCGTCGGTATTCAGCCTGGCTTGCAGAAGTATTCATTGTGCCACCCTCAAGAACGCAGACTGACTTACTGCTGCCTCGATCGACTTCAAGACCCCACCCATACTGCGCACGGGTGAGCCTACAGTATTTCCGCCATGTGGACAGTTAGCACGTACGAACCGGCACAGTCCGACGCAGTTTGTGGTATTGCCGCCACACCAATGCCATAGGCATTGCTCAGTGTGAACAAACGCTCGTAGCTTGGCTGATTTTGAGGCAGTGTATCGATAAAATTATCATCCTGCAGTAAAAACGCAGACTCGCTAAACGCACGTATGGTTCCTTCGTCAATTTGTGTGCCAATAGCATCGCTCCAGTCATTAAACGTATCGACATCGCATGAATCTGCTAAGGTTCGAGCATGGTTCTGAGCGCGGCGATCCAAAATGCTATCACGATACATTGCTCCAAGGCCACTCTTGTAACGTGCTTCGTTAAGCCACTTTGCAGCACTGTTACGCAAACTATCTTCGGACTGATTCGAGTCATCAACTAATCCAGCAACTTTTCCCGTTTCAGCAAATTGGCCCTGCAGCGTGGCTACGTCGTCCGATGAAATGCTCATTCCCGGCGCGTTACCGATAAACGTGCTGGCAACCTGACGACTATCCATGACATACACACCACCAAGCCAAGCACCCACAATAATAAGCATCATCATGCCAAGCCCTGCTGTCATTACGCTAGCAGTCTCAACAATGTGAAGTGTTTTATGCATACTCACTATCAATAGTTCCTAATCTTCTAGTGGGTTCTTGCCCCTCAACAAGAACAACACCATTTTCCGCTTATGTATAAGTGTACTAAAGTGTTGCCAATCAATCCAGCGCTTCAGCACCCAACCGCTTAAACCTGCTCTACAACCGTCTCCAATTTGAACAAGCGTCCAGTGTTTTCCGAGCTCCAATTGGCAAGTGTAATCTGGTGGATCATATTCCGTAAGCTTACGAGCTTTGACTTTGTTCTCGATCACGCCTGCGACAAACTCAGCGTCGTAGAGGGCCATATCCACACTACTTTGTTCGTGTACAGCGCTACAATCACCAATCGCGTAAACATTGCTGTAGCCCTCCACTTCCAATAAGTCATCAACTCGCACAAGCGAGTTTGCGGCCAGCGTGAATTTGTTAGAGTGACGTAAGAAAAAGTCACTCGCTACTTGTCCATGCGCCTGAACAACCACCTGCTGCTCGTAATTTCCTCCCACGTGCGACTCGGCAAGACGTTTGAGTTTAGCCGGATCAGCCTGAACATCAACCTGCGTTATGATACCCAGGCTTTTTAGGCGTGATACGGTCTTTTGCCGTACAACCTTTGCCACGTGCTCGCCGGGCAAAATAGTGCTTCTACGCTCCAGTAAAACCACTTGTGCGAGTGAGCGGTGTCGCTGCTGTTTGCGCGCGAGCTCGTTTGCATACAGCCTGATCTGCACCGCGATACTCACGCCCGTCTCGCCCGCTCCAACCACAACATACCGGACACCCCTGCCTTGCTCAAACGCAACTCGCATCCGTCGCTTAAGTTTGCTAATACCAGCTGTGTCATAGCCACTAATTACTTCTGTCTCGCCCAAGTTATGCCGACGTGCTTGCCTGCCAAGCGCAAATATTAGACTGCTATAGCTCAGGGTGAGTCCTGTATTGGTCGTAATGGTGCTTTTATCACCATCAAAGTCAACTACCTGTGCGCGCAATAACTCAACATCACTGTGTTTTCTGGAAAATATTGTATCCAAATGCAGAATGTGCGAAAAATGCGATCGGGTCGTAAAAAGCAGCTGTCCATAGAACCGCAATGAAGTCTGTTCACTAATGAGTATAACCTCAAAACCTGTTTTAGACGCCAAAGCTTGAGCGGCACGGACACCGGCAAAGCCGCTCCCTACCACAATAACTGTATGCTTTTTTGTGTCTGCTTTGGCGTGCATTTTACATTCTGCGTAGACCCTGTTTTGTACTATTTCTAGATTGACAAGAAAGAGCTAGAGGCTAACCCGCTAGCTTTGCGACTTAATGTAGGCGTAGAGGTTCATGCCAATCATCGAACCCACGAGCGGCGCGAGTAGGTAAACAACATTTGCGGAGTTAAGCGCTAACGCAACGGCTGGATTCAAGATAGCGTTGCTCAGCACCGAGGCCATGATAATACCAAGCAGGAGCGACCCGCCAACAACTGCCGCAGCGTCAATGCCTTTATACTCGTTCAGCACTGCAGCAGCAACACCAAAGCTAAAGAAGATCATGCCGATAGTTTCGGCAAGAAAAATACGAGCGTCTGCCTCACCTGCCTGTAGCGTGATCATATCACCCCTCATGAGTGTGTTGACAATTGCAGCGGCGCTAAAGGCACCAGCGACTTGCGCAACTATGTAGCTTACTGCTTGAGCGATATCCATCTTTTTTAGCGACCAAAGGCCAATTGTGATACCTGGGTTAATATGTGCTCCAGACAGCTTGCCAATTGTAAGCACTGCAAGAAACAGGGTTATAGCGGCAATAACCGGCGTTGGCACAAACGACCCCAATACACCGTTTACAGATGCAAGAACCGCAAATGTTAACGAAAATGTTCCCACGTATTCAGCCAATACCGAACCAGGCGCTACATCCGCCACTGCTGTTTTTTTAGCCATTTTATATCCCCTTAGTTATGCTAAGTTCATTATGCCTTTTTGTACGGGTTTGTGCAAATGGCTCGCTTTTACAAACTGGGGAATTTACGAATCGAGCTAGAACTCAAAGCCTTGGCGGCGCGCAGCATCTGTGATGGCTTTGATATAGCCCTGCTTGCTACCACAGTCGTAGTAGTTACCCTGAATCAAACAACCAACAATTCGATTTCCGGCGTTCATGTAGTCTGGCGCGACGTCAGAAATCGCTATTTCGTCGACATTCTGAGCATTTGCAAAACGATTCATGACAAACGGCAAAAAGTCAGGCGTTAGGATAAAGCCATTCGTTGAAACAAAGTTCGAAGGAGCTTCTTCTACGCTTGGTTTCTCTACCACGCCCTTAAATTCGTAGATATTTTCGCTAATTTCTTCACCCGGATCAATCACGCCGTATTTTGCAACTTCTTCGCGTGGAATTTCTTCCATCGAGTACACAGGGCAACCGGTCTGTTCGTATGCTTCAAGCATCTGCCGTGCGGCAGACTTGCCTTCGCAGACATAGAAGTCGTCAGGCAAATATACAAAGAATGGTTCGTCACCAAGCAAATGAGCGGCGTTTTCCACTGGGCGCGCTAGGCCAACTGGCGTACCCTTTTGGCGTAGGTAAATAAAATTAGCCATCTCGGCAATTTGACGAATTTGTTTGGCCTCTTCTTCTTTGCCTTTTCTGATAAGTGCCTGTTCAAGTCCAGGTGATTCGTCGAAATGATCTTCGATGGCTCGCTTCTCCTGGCCAGTAACAATAATGATATCTGTCACGCCAGCTTCTACCAATTCTTCGACAGCAACCTGAATGACAGGCTTATCAAGGATGGGAAGCATTTCTTTTGGCATGGCCTTAGTTTGTGGCAAAAATCGAGTGCCGAGGCCGGCAGCTGGAATGATAGCTTTGGTGATTGTGCTCATTAAAATCCTAACAGCGACAAAGCAGGTGCCGCACTTTATTAATCTTATGTAACTCTATAATCTATGACCTGTTTGGTCAATATGTTTCAAAAACTCAGGCAGTATGATGTTTGTTGGGATAGCTGTCGCGTCCGTGCTTGAGCGTACGAGCCATCCACTTCAGCTCTGTTAGCGCAGCATCAATCGCCGGGTCAATATAGTCGTGCTTAGGCTCGCCGGTTTCTTCGTCATAGGCATTGTATGAATCGCCAACTAATACGTCGTGAAATGTCATGACCAAGCCGAGCTCGCGCAGTACCTCAGCCAGGGCAGCAACAGCACGCACGCCTGCATAGCGGCCCGATGACACGCCTGCCACCGCAACAGCCTTGTGAATATAGTTCTGTAGTTCGCTGTCTAAAATCCGTTTTAACGTGGAAGGGAAGCTATGATTGTACTCTGGGGTAACCAAGAAAAATGCATCGGCCTTGGCAGTTATAGCTGTGAATTTTGGATCTTTGCCCTCAGGGTCATTGCCGTCAAACGGCAAGTTTAGGTCATTAGGGTCAACGAAGGTAACGTCCCAATCGCCCGACGTCCGTGCCTTGCGCTCAATGTGACGCGCAACATACTGTGACTTATTGTTGTTGCGTTTGGTTCCGTGAATAATTACAAGCTGTAGTTTTGTCATAACACGATCTACTGTAGCGAGTATTGTACTAAAAGTCACCCTCAAGCATGGTCTTCTCTGGCAAACCATCGGCACCGTTTGCGGCAGACTCCTGCGTAATCAACACCTTAGTGTAGTTATACAGCGATTCGGAACTATGATAGTCCCCGACCCATACGCCCGGTCTGTCAGGGTTCAACTTTCCCGCAGAAATTGTGGTGTCGCCCACGAGCCACGCTTCGTAGTAATAACCGCGCGCCGGGGCTGGAAGCGTTGCCAGGGTACGAAACTTAAAAATACCACCTTCTTCCCAATGCTTTGCCAGGCCGCTCAGTTGATCATTGTCTGCACTTGCTAACTGGGTCTGATCAACTTTGGTCGCAGTCTTGGGAATATGGAAGTCACTCTTTGCATCAATCGGCACTACAACGGCAAGCTGGCTCTGCGCACTCACCGCACGACGTTCATCTTCGATCTGCCACGCCAAATAAAAGCTTGTTAATACCAGCAAACCAACGCCACAAGCCAGCATGACATGAACTTTAGATGATTGCACTCACACTCCCAATCTACTCACTCATTAGCGGTAAGCATGTCATCATTGTATCAAACCGATTACGGTTTGTGGCGCTGTTAGAAGCTTAAGCTTCGTCTATTCTGCTTGTTCGGCGAGTACGCAGCATTGCAGCGGCGGCTCTGGTCCTGAATTCGCCGGTAGGCATTTCAGGGGTAATAGCCGATTCCATCATCTGTTCCCAGGTGCGCATGTTAAGGCGAATGCTGTTTACTTTAGCGTCTACAAATGTAGCAAAGTCGCGCACGTTACGCTGGGCGTAACTGGTCAGCTCAATCTCGTTAGAGATACAGCGGATTCGCAGTTTGGCAGTGAATATGCCCGTAACATGAATCACTTCCGATACCATTTCATAGTGTATGTCCTCGACCTTGAAGGACATCATTTTTCCATCTAAAAAGAGGATCCGTTTGTCAGTTGCTATTACCAAGGCATGTCCCCCTTGATAAAAGCCAGAGACAGCTCGAAGAATTTGCTCGTCATCCTCCAAAACGGATGGCAGGCGCTTGATCTCAGACCAACCCCATAGGTTATTATTCAGACCGACCAGACGAAGTTGGCGCACAATTTCCCGTAGTCGTTGCATAACGTCCTAAAGCCTCCCGTTTTACTCTTCTATAATGCCCTAATTTGACAAAATCGTATGTAACATCTGTCACTAGTATTTCGTGATTTTTATCACGGTTTTTGCCCAAAACATGACCATTTTTACCCCTGTTAGCGAGCTTTGACGGTCACGATTTTGGGAGAGGTTTATGAAAAAACAATGAGCAAGCGCAACCGATGTATGTATATAATATGACTAATATGCGAATACCAGGGCGCAAGCGTCATTCAAGAGTGCTGGAAGATTTGTTCGGTTCAGGGACCCGACTCAAATATGACAAGGGCGAAGTAATTATCAGACAAGATGAAGTGCCACAGGGCGTTTTTTTGATTGAGCGTGGATATGTGAAGTCATACGATATCACCAAGTACGGTGAGGAAAACTTGCTAGTTATGCGCGGCCCCTCGCAGATGTTTCCTATTTTATGGACCATGACGAACGAACGCACCGACGTGTTCTATGAGGCCATGAACGAAGTCGAGCTACTCAGGATCGACCGCGACAGATACCTCCATGATGTCGAGAACGACCCGCAGCTATCACAAGCCATTCTTAAGCAAGTGCTCGAGATGTATCGCATACATTCACAGCGCATCCTCAACCTTGAATATCGATCAGCGGCTGAACGTATCGCATTCTTGCTCATAAACTTGGCTGATCGCTTTGGTGCCACCAGCAATAAAGGAGTGGTGATTCAGGCACCGCTGCGGCATCAAGACATAGCCTCCAGCACCAACTGCTCACGCGAGACTGCTTCACGGGAACTTTCAAAGCTTGAGAAAAAGCACTACATCACCTCATCTAATGGCCAGATCACCGTGCTAGACCTGGAAAATCTGCGCAAAATTGTTTTAAACGACTGACGCTTAAAGATAGTCGCAGTCGCCTACGTTGCCCGATTCGTAACCGCTTTGCAACGCATCATGACGTTGCTTTGCAGAGCCGTGCGTCCAACTTTCTGGGTCAACTCTCCCGGTTGTCTTTTTCTGAATTCGGTCATCGCCAACTGCCTCTGCCGCGTCCATGGCTTCGAGTATTTCATTCGATTCAAACACGTTCGCATTCCTTATTGAGTGGGCCCAGAGCCCCGCGTAGCAATCTGCCTGTAGCTCCAGGTCGATCGCGGCTTGTTGGTCGCGCGATGTTGCGACAGTATCCATGGTGCCAAGCAGGTTTTGAACATGATGGCCTACCTCGTGCGCTATAACGTAGGCTTCGGCAACATCGCCACCTTTGGCACCCAGCTGCTTGGTTAGCAAATCAAAAAACGTTTCGTCTAGATAAATGGTGTTGTCGGCAGAACAGTAGTGCGGGCCAACTTCTGAAGTCGCCACCCCACACCCAGAGCGAGTCGCCTCACGAAACAGTACTAACTGTGGTTCTTCGTAGGATTGGCCGCTCTTAGTAAAGACGCTCTTCCACATGTCATTGGTTGAGCCCAGGACGCTCGCTGCGAAGGTCGCATAGTCGTCGTTGCCGCCAATATCTGGTTGGTTAGTACTAAGTTGTCCTACCTGCACTTTATTAAGCTGTTCAAGTACTTGGTTGATGTCAACTTGGCCGGTGCTTAAGTATGAGAATGCGAGCGTGATGATGATTCCGGCCAGTCCGAGCCCTCCAAAGCCCACAAGGCCACCGGGTGCACCACGGCGGTCGATAACTCTGCCTCTTGATGTGATTTTGCTCCAGTCAGCCAAAAACTGTTCTCCTTAGCTTGTACAAAACAAGATACCACACCATTTGCAGCAAATGGAAATGCGCTTCAGAATGCTCAGTGCGCGCTATGGCTGCAAAGTTCCTGCAAATACTTGCCAGACTAGCGCGCTTTTCGCAGCCAGACTTAGCCAAATATATACCTTTTCGCCGTAGAGATAGTCAGCCCATTTGCCGACTTTCTTGTATTGAAGCACCATGTTGAGCGCAAAACAGTTGAAGAATAGGAAGATCGATCCCCAGATGAAATACACAAAGGTAGGTGGGCCCTGTGTAACTTCTGGCGCTGACGCACTTGCCCAGAAGTAGAGCACAATCACCAACCAAGGAAGCGCCCCGGCCAAAACACCGATCCAGTAGCTCAGCCAGTTAACCTGCTTTGTGTCTTGGTTGTGCACTTCCATCATTAAGCCCATCAAATTCATAATGGCGGTGAGGCCAAACATCATGAGCAAGGTCGCCGCATCAAAAATACCACTGAGTATGCCGATCAGCGCCATCATTAACGAAGCAGAGAGCGAATACTCGAGCCAGCGGTAACGATTTATGCCCTTTTTGAGCCCATCAATATACGACTTGTTCCAAACAGTCGCGATCAGAATATGAAAAAGCATTGAAAGCAGCGAGAACCCAGCTACTCCCCAAACAAATGGGAATTCGAATAGTGCTCGACTTGTATTAACCAGCGCCTGCTGACCTTCGTCAAATATCAGATATTCTGCCGTCACTGCACGCGAGAAATCCGAACTTATAATCAGCAACAGGATCGCCTGAATTCCGTGTGCAGCTGCCATTTTGAGATTGAGTTTTGTAAGATTTTGATACTTCATATGCTTTTATTGTAAAGCATATCTACTCGGTTTAGGAAGTAGCAAGCACTGCCATTTTGAGAGAACATGTATATATATCTTAGGATCTTACTGAAGTAGTGCCGCACGGACCTGTGCTTTGTAGGCACGCAATTGTTCAAATTGGTCAATAAATCGAAGTTTTTGAGTTTTGATCGTATCGTCATTTTGTTGCGAACCTAAGATATACCAGGCAACGGTCTGGCTAAAGTCGTCAAGTGGATTCACGGTTGCTCGCCAATTGGCAAAATCATCTGAATGCTTAGCGTACCAATCCTTGGCAGCTCCAACCGAACGGTCGCGCACAGTAAAATGCTCCTGGTTACGCCAAAATGACTCGTAAAAACGGTTGAGCATCGACTGCTCAGTGAAGCAAGTTTGTGCATGCAAGTATGTGCTACATACCCGTACAGCCTCTGCGCCAGAAATATCAGAACGAGTTTGAAGTGGTGAAGCCGCCATCTGGTTAGCAAAAAGAGCAATGAGCTGGGCAGTGAAGTCGGCGAAGTTTTCTGTTGATTGGCGATTGACGCGCAGAGTTGGAATTTGGGCAGTATCCATGCCGACCAAAGACGAATCATCTGCGCTATAGAAAGTCACCATGAGCGGTTGGCTAGTAGGCGCAGCTGGCGCGAACATTGCAATATACTCCGCAAACCGAGCATCAGCAGGATTTGGCGTAGTCACATTGCCTGTCGCCGGAATACTCACCATAACCTCGTCGGAAATTGGGTTGGTGCTATACGAACGCTTAAGCTTCGCCGATGCAGAAATTATCGCTGCTTCAATCAGCCCAGTCTTGGCATCTTCATCAACTAACTGGGCAGCGTCGGTGTTTGCCCCCAGTACCTCTGCGCTACCAATTGTTTGCTCAGGCTTAGAGCTGGCTACAAAATAGCTCACGACACTGCCGGCCATTACCACTGGCATCAACATCACCAGCCAAACTGCTTTGCTTTCTTTTTTTGCCATCTGCTTTTTTGGTAACCTTGCTCTCAGCACTTATGCTTTTATAGTACTATTCTACCATGAGCACAAACAGATGTTTGATTCACTCGAAAATAAATTCGAGAACAGCACAAGTAAATCTTGCTATGGTAGGTGTACAATTGACACAAGGTTTCTATAAGGAGGAAGTATGCGCATCTGTGTAATTGGTGGCGCTGGCTATATTGGATCGCACGTGGTTGCCGAATTAGTTCGCGCGGGCCACGACGTAGTGATTGTTGACCGATTTTCGAACTCAGAAAGATCGTACCTGCCAAATATTAACGCGGTTTGTGAACGTGATATTCCGGTAATCGAAGGGGACTACGCGGATCCAGCCCTGCTAAATACAGAGACGCTTAACGCGCTTGGCGTAATCGACGGCATCATTCAGCTTGCTGCCAGCAAGTACGTTAAAGAGAGCACCGAAGAGCCACTTGCTTACTTCGAGAACAACGTAAGCAAACTCATCACTCTGGCCCAATACGCCACCGCGCAAAACTTACCAATAGTATTTTCGTCCAGCGCAGCAGTATACGGCGAACCAAGTGTCATCCAAGTTGATGAAGCTACCCCGCTTGGACCCATTAGTCCATATGGACTCAGCAAGCTGATGGGCGAGCAGATTCTGTCATCGGCCGCCCATGCCACGCAACCGCTGCGCTCCATCGCGCTGCGCTATTTTAACGTGGTAGGAGCAGATGAGTCCGGCCTGCTCGGCGAGACAATTACTCCCGCCTCACAAAACCTTTGGCCAATTATCCTCAAGGTAGCGCAAGGTGACATGGAATCACTCACGGTGTTTGGCAATAACCACCCCACTCCCGATGGCAGCTGTCAGCGTGACTACGTGCACGTCTCCGACTTGGCACGAGCGCATGTGCGGGCGATTGAGCACGTAGCCCAACAAGCTCCGAATTTTTACGAAGTTTATAACGTTGGCACCGAAGCGCCGACGAGCGTGCTGGAGTTTATTAACGCCTTTGAAACGATCAGCGGTGTAAAGATCAACTATGTAGTATCCGATCCTCGGCCGGGCGACCCGGCAGCGTATTACGCCAGCTGCAAAAAAATCAGGGAGCAGCTTGGTTGGCGTGCGCAGTTCAGCATCGAAGACGCGCTTAGCCATGCCTGGCGCTACGCTACTTCGTCAAAGCAATAAAGACGGCCTAGGTGGTCGTGAGTTTGAGGATATCGGCGCCATAGCGTTCGAGCTTTTGCGGGCCGATTCCTGATACAGTTTTAAGCTCTTGCTCATCGCGCGGTTTGAGCGCGGCAATACCCTTAAGGGTCTTATCGGCCAGAACCATGTACGCGGGGAGGCTCTGTTCTTTTGCAACTTCCGCCCGCCAGGCACGCAGCTCATCAAATAACGTCTCGTCATAACTCTCCACGTCAACTTGTGG
>CAZHXE010000023.1:0-242 GCA_964536005.1 uncultured Candidatus Saccharibacteria bacterium | reverse complement strand
AGCCAGTCGCGACAGTACGTGGCGCTGATACGTGGCCACTTTTTCTTCGCCGAGTGCCGCAAGGCCTGCTTGCAGACGCTTTGACTCGCGCCGGAGCTGAGCATCGAGCTCAAGAATGACCGGACTCACGCCAAGTGCAACATTATTGGCTCCCAAAATATACAGCCCATCAAGTGTGCGAACACGCGAGATTGCCACATAGCCCATCCCCGGCTCAAACGCCCGGCTCAGGTCGACTTCGG
>CAZHXE010000022.1:0-13810 GCA_964536005.1 uncultured Candidatus Saccharibacteria bacterium | reverse complement strand
CGCGCGCAGTTGCAGTTTTACGACGACCTAGCCCGTAGTAATAGTGTCCTTTTTCCATAATTATTTCACTCCAAGTTCAGTTGGCTTCTGTGCACTGTGGTTATGTTCACTACCTGCGTAAACACGTAGTCGAGCAATGCGAGGAGTGAGTAGTTTGTTCTTAGGCAACATCCCACGAACAGCTCTAATTATAACCTGCGTTGGGTCGGTGTTCATTTGATCTTGTAGGACAGTCTCGGTTATTCCACCGATAAACCCACTGTGTCTTGCATACTTCTTTTGGGCTGCCTTACGGCCAGTGATGCCTACATTTGCAGCGTTGATAACTATTACGTTGTCTCCGTTGTCGATATGTGGTGTGTATTGTGGTTTATGCTTACCGATAAGCCGCTCAGCTGCTACAGTGGCTACTCGCCCTATAGTACCCTGAGAAGCATCGATAATATACCACGACCGGTTGATTTCAGCTGTCTTTAAGCTCTTGGTTGTTGCGCTCGAATTAGATAATGCCATTACTTCTTCTCCTCGGCTTTGGTAGGCGTCACAGTCTTCTTTTCGCTCTTACTCTTTGCAGTGCTCTCAGGCGTCTTTACACTCTTAACCTTCTTGCTTGATGGTTGCTCAGATAAATCGTCTACAAAGCTGACTTGAACCATTTGCGCATTGTCGCCAACTCTCGAACCAACCGGTACGATACGCAAGTAACCACTCGTGCGGCTTCCTAATTTTGGCGCTATGTCATCTACAAGTTTGTGCGCGGCAGTTACCGTAGTCAAACCCGAAACAACTTGACGTCTGCTATGTAGATCGCCTTTTCGTGCCTTCGTGATCAATTTCTCAGTATACGGGACCATGGCCTTAGCTTTTGGACGAGTCGTTCGTATAGATTCATATTCAACAAGAGCAGTCGCGAGTCCTTTAACAAGTGCTCTGCGCTGATCTCTTTCCCGCCCTAATTTTTTGCCTTGATATCCGTGTCGATGCATCTTTAAAGCTCCAGCTCTGCCATTTTATCTTTAACTTCATCAAGTGCCTTTGAACCAAATCCCTTGAGATCTCGAAGTTCAGCATCACTTAGCATCACCAAGTCTTTGATGGTATGGATTTCGTTGTTGATAAGGGCATTTGTGGTACGAGCAGACAAATTGAGGTCTTCGATAGGTGTCAAAAGTTCCGAAGGATCTTCATCGTCTGAACTAGCCTCGGTTTCGGTCAAGCTTGTTGCTTCAATGCGAGTTGAGCCGGCGAGTGCAGTATATTGACTGATCAAAATCGCTGATGCTTCTTCAAATGCATCCTTAGGCGAGATAGTGCCATCAGTATCGATTGTAATTGTGAGTTTGTCGAGGTCAGTGATTTGACCGACACGTGTGTTTGCCACTTTGTAACGAACACGCATCACAGGAGAAAATACTGCATCTAGTGCAATCATGTCAGAAGCTTTACTCGAAGCTACTTCTTCGATAGTTCGATAACCGCGACCAACTTCAACGACTACATCAATGACAACTGAACCTTTTTCATTATCAATGGTGAGGATTTCTTGGTCCTTATTAACTACTTCAACATCTGCGTTTGTCTCGATATCGGCGCCGGTAACCTTACCGCGTCCTGATTTTACAATACGCAATGTTTGTGGCTCGTCAGAGAACACACGGAAACGAAGTTTCTTGAGGTTCATCATAATGTCCACGGCGTCTTCTTTAACACCATTAACACTTGTGAACTCATGTGGCACACCTTCGATCTTAAAACTAGAAACGGCTGCGCCAGCTATGCTTGACAGAAGCACTCGTCGAAATGAGTTGCCGAGCGTCATGCCGTAACCAGTGTGGAGCGGTTCAATAACAAACGACGCACTGGTTGGTGAGTGTTCATCAACGTTAGCGAGTTTGGGTGTGTGGATTGCTTTCGACACTGTGCTATTCTCCTTTTTTGCTTTAACGTGAGTAATACTCAACGATCAGCTGTTCGTTTATGTCTTGCTCCGCTTCTTCGCGAGTAGGCAAGCCAGTTACTTTGATACTGAACTTCTTTCGATCAGCTTTCATCCAGCCGAGGTTTGGTTGTTCAATGATAGATGTCAATTCGTCGATGTTTTGGAAGTATGCGCCTTTTGCGCTGCGTGCTCTAAGGGTGATCTCGTCGCCAGCCCTTAAAGTGATAGACGGGATGTCTACGCGTCGGCCGTTTAGCATAAAGTGACCATGGGTAACAAGTTGACGAGCTGCTCGCCTGCTTGGTGCAAAGCCGGCCCTATACACTGCGTTATCAAGGCGTCGCTCGAGCAAAATCAATAGATTCTCACCGGATCGGCCTTCCATTCGCGTTGCCTTCTTCATCAAGTTGGCAAACTGCTTTTCCATCAAACCGTACAGGCGACGCACTTTTTGCTTCTCGCGTAGCTGGATTGCGTATTGACTCGGCTTAGACTGGCGTCCTTTGCCGTGCTGACCAGGTGGTGTTGAGCGCTTTGTCATAATGCGCTGAGCTTTTGGATGCAACGCATAGCCTTCACGGCGGCTTTGCTTAGTAATTGAAGATCGGTCTCTAGCCATGTTTAAACCCTTCGTGCCTTACGTGGCCGCACTCCACCATGTGCAACTTTGGTTACGTCTTTGATGCTTTCCACCATAATATCTACATTCTGCAGGGCACGGATAGCTGAGTCGCGGCCCAAGCCAATGCCTTTCACGTACACGTCAACGCGGCTCAGGCCATAGCTATTCTTTGCCTCATGAAGAGCCTTCTCGCTCGCTACTTGCGCTGCATAGGCGGTGCCTTTTTTAGATCCCCTGAAGCCGCATGCGCCCGCGCTTGACGCAGACAACGAGCCACCACGTGGGTCAGTTACAGTAATGATAGTGTTATTAAATGTAGCCTGGATATGTACTTGGCCATGTGGAACAGAGCGCTTGGTTTTGCGCTTCTTGGCAGCAGCCGCTGGAGCTTGAGTTGCCTGTGATTCTGGTTGTGTTTGCTCGTCCATCTAAATTCCTATGTCTTACTTGCTGCTTTAGGTTGTGCTCCACCCACTGCAATTCTTTTGCCGCGTCTTGTTCGTGCATTTGTACGCGTGCGTTGGCCTTTTGATGGCAAGTTAGCCTTATGACGTAAGCCACGGTAACTACTAATGTCTTTAAGTCGCTTAATGTTAGTTGAAACTATTCTCTGTAGCTCACCTTCAACTACATACTTTTCACTGATAAAATCTCTGATCTTGGTAAGCTCAAGGTCGTTCAGGTCTTTAACACGTACGGTTGGGTCTATTTCGCATGCTTGCAAGATCTCACGCGAACGAGTTAGACCAATACCATAGACATATGTAAGTGAATACTGAACTTGTTTCTCAACCGGAACCGTAACTCCTGCAATACGCGCCATTTAACCCTGCCTTTGCTTGTGACGTGGCTTATTCTTATTAATAACTCTAAGTCTGCCCTTACGGCGGACAAATTGGTCATCGTCACTTATCAATTTTACACTTGGTTGTACTTTCACACATTTTCTCCGGAATTAACTAATGCGATACGTAATTCGACCTTTTGTTAAATCATATGGTGTTAACTCAACGGTAACTTTGTCACCAGGCACGATCTTAATGTAGTGCCGGCGCATTTTTCCCGCCACTACTGCCAATATGACATGACCGTTTTCAAGCATGACTCTAAACTGCCCACCTGGAAGTGTCTCCACGATCTGGCCTTCCAGTTCAATTACTTCTTTAATTCCCGCCATATAACAGATTAAAATTATACCTCTAAGCAAACGTCCTGTAAAGAGTTTTTTACAGGAAAAACAATTGCTCTAATTAAGCTTGCAATAATAATACTAAATAAGCTCAGAAATCTCAACTTGATTTTTTTATCTCTACCAAGTCCCCAGGACATATTGGAATTATTCATTAATAGTCAGGTGTGTCATAGGTCACCATAAGTGCCTTAGACTCAATCTGTCGGATTGTCTCAATAGCGACTGATACTGTGATCAATAGGCTCGTACCACCTATTGTAAACTGTTGGGAAATTTGCGATGCAGAACCACCGTAAATTGTCACGACAAGCACTTCAAGAAGAAACGGCAATATAGCAAGTAGGCCAAGCGATAAGGACCCGAACAAAGTGAGCCTATTGACAACCCTGCCTAGATACGACTCTGTTTGTTTGCCTGGACGCAGGCCGGCAATAAATCCACCCTGCTTTTGGAGGTTCTCCGCGATCTCTTTTGAGTTAAACATAAGGCTCGTATAGAAATATGTGAACATCACGACAAGGAGGAAATAGAGCGTAGGAAAAATGTAGTCCTCGGCATTGCCGGAGAATGTACCTGCACCGCTGCTAGCACTGATACCCTTAACGTTAAACCACTGCACAAGGTTATTGCCAATTTCTTGCAAACGAGCACTATCAGCATTTGCCATTAGCTGGCCCACAAAACTTGGAACAGATAAGAATGCCACAGCGAAAATGATTGGAATCACACCAACTGTAATTAGCTTTATAGGTAATACTGTGTCCACACCTCCATAGGCACGGTTACCTCTTACCCGTTTTGCGTAGCTCACAGTAATGACGCGTTGCGCCTCATTGAGCTTGACGACACAATAACTAACTAGCAACGTGATGACTATTGCCCCCAGGGCAAACAAGAAGCCGCTCGAACTAATTGGCAGGCTAAACCATCCGAAAATACTGTAGGTGGCACCGCTCTGAAAAATTGTGTTAAAGATAAACGATATAGTACTAGGTAGCTGAGATGCAATACCTGCGAAAATTAGGAGCGATATACCATTGCCCACACCTTGTTCGGTCATAAGTTCACCAAGCCACATGAGCAGTAACGAACCACCAGTAAGTGTAGCTACCATTAATATCCACTGTAAGATCGAAGTTGATTCAGTAAAGCTTTCAAGACCACTAACGCCACTGGCCTGCTGCCGAATTAGGAAGAGGATTCCGATGGAGTTCATAATTGCTAAAGGAAGCGCAAGGATTCTGGTGTACTGATTTATACGACGCCTTCCAGCTTCACCATCTTGGTTAATAGCCTCCAGCTTTGGTATGGCTTTTGTGAGCAATTGCATAATAATTGATGCGTTAATGTAAGGGCCAAGACCCATTAGCACGATAGAGAAATTTGACAGTGCTCCACCGGAAAGACTATCAAGAAAGCCTAATAGCTGTTGGGTATTGAACAAGTTATCGAGTAATTGTTTTAGTTGCGAAGGCTCGTCGAGTGGAATAGGAACATGCGCCAAAATACGAAAAATAAAGATCGTGGCCAATATAAACAAAAGCCGCTTTCGCATGTCGGAATTCTTTAATGCTTTTACAATTATCTTCCAACTCACAATATATACCCCTTATATCCCACCGCTTTTCGGTTTGTCGTATTTACTTGGTCTTTGCTTCTCTAAGTGGTGGTTTAGTCTGTTCAAAACTACCACCTGCTTTATTGATCATTTCGACAGCACTAGCTGACGCACCAGCGAGCTCTACGCGTAGCTTCTTTGAAAGCTCACCTTTAGCTATCACCTTAACGCTCTGGAAAGGGTGTGCGATATACCCCGCTTCGAACAATGATACTACGTTAACTGTACCCTCAAGCACGTTAAGTTGTCCAGTGTAAACGACTTGTTGCTTTGGCCTGTGAGAAGTAAAGCCACGCTTCTTAGGTAAGCGTTGCGCGAAGGGAGTTTGACCACCTTCAAAACCCGGGCGTCGGCTTCCACCGGCACGGGCGTTTTGGCCTTTTGTACCACGGCCAGCAGTCTTACCTCTTCCAGCAGAAATTCCACGACCAACACGGATCGAGCCCTTAACCTTAGATGTATTGAGTTGATTTGCTTTCATAATACCTACTTCCTAGTCGTAGCTGCTTTACCATTTTTTGCTACTACTTTTGACGTTGTAACCCATTCACTCCGTGGGACAAGATCTTTAAGTGCTTCAACCGTCGCATAAGCAGAGTTGATCTTATTAGATGAACCGAGCGATTTGGAAAGAATGTTATGAACGCCAACAGCTTCAAGAACAATACGCACAACACTACCGGCTATCAGACCAGTACCTTCGGATGCAGGCTTCAAAAAGATGTGCGCACCACCTACTCGTCCTTCAGTTTCGTGGCTAATCGTATTATTGTTAAGCGCTACAGTTACCATGTTTCGTTTTGCGACATCAGTGGCTTTTGAAACTGCAGATTGAACGTCACCGGCCTTCGAAACACCGACGCCAACTCTACTTTTGCCGTCACCTACAACAACAAGTGCGCGAAAACGGAACCTTCGTCCACCTTTGACTACACGGGCAACTCGGTCAATGCTCACAACGTTTTCGCTAAACTGCTTCTCTTCGCCTAGCTCCTCTGAAATCCTCTGATTTTTCTTTGCGTCCATACTATACTTCCAATCCTGCATCTCTTGCTGCTTCAGCAAGAGCTTTAACTCTGCCGTGGTATAATTTTCCGCCCCTGTCTAACACGACAGTACTCACTTTAGCGGCAACTGCTTTCTTAGCAATTTCCGTACCTACCCAAGTAGCTTTTTCGGTCATTGTACCTGTAACTGCACCCTTATCAAGAGTCGACACCGACACCACCGTGCGTCCATTCGTGTCGTCAATAACTTGCGCACTGATATGTTTGTTACTAATAGTTACACTAAGGCGTGGTCGATTACTGTTGGCGGCAAGGGTAGTGCGAACACGATGTGCGCGACGTAATCGTCGATCTTTAACTTGGTTTAAACGTTGCGACATACTTAAGCTCCTCCCGCTGCCTTGCCTGCTTTGCGAATAATTCGCTCGTCGACATACTTAATACCTTTACCCTTATACGGCTCCGGTTTCTTCAGGGCTCGAATTTCAGCGGCTGTTTGTCCAACAAGCTGCTTATCGATTCCTTTCACAGTAATGATGTTCTGATCAACTGACAGCTCAACAGATTCAGGTGCTTTATAATTCACTTCATGCGAAAAGCCAAGTGCCATTTTTAGGTCTCTACCTGCCATTGCCACCTTAAAACCTACGCCATTTATTTCAAGTTTTTTCTCAAAACCATCAGTGACACCAACTACAAGGTTATTTATGAGTGATCGATACAGTCCGTGGTCGGCACGAAAGTATTTTTCATTATCTTTGCGCTCAACAACAACAGCATCGTCTTTCACAGTCACAGTGACTCTGTCTGAAAATGTTTGGCTCAGTGTACCTTTAGGCCCAGTAACTGTAACAACATTACCTTTAACCTCGACTGTAACGCCACTTGGGATGGTGACTGGATTTTTTCCTACTCGGCTCATATTAATATACCTTACAGATGAGTTCGCCACCAACTCGCTTACGTTTTGCTTCCTTGCCGTTCATAACTCCCTGAGAAGTTGAAACAAGCACAATGCCGCGTCCATTCTTAACAGTAGGAATTTCTTCTGCTTTTGCATAAACACGACGGCCAGGCTTAGACATTTTTTCAATGGTTGTGATACGCGGATTGGCACCAGGCTTATTGATCTCAACAATCAATTTCTTAGAATTGCCTTCACCATCTACTGAAACTGCTTCAATAAAATGATTTTTTTGTAGTTCGCTCGCAACAGTATGCTTGAGCTTTGAATACGGTAATTCGACCGCATGCTTATCTACAAGTATGGCATTGCGAATGCGAGTTAACATATCTGCTATTGGATCTGTGTGTACCATATATTTCAGCTCCTTACCAACTGGCCTTAGTTACGCCAGGAATCTCACCCTTAGATGCTCGCTCACGAAATGCTATACGAGAGAGGCCAAACTGACGAATATAGCCTCGTGATCGACCAGTTTCACTACATCGGTTCTTCAAACGTGTAGGAGATGAATTGCGAGGCAACAATGCAAGGCCTTCGTAATCGCCCATGGCCTTGAGCTCTGCACGACGTGCAGCATACTTCGCATGCATTTTGCGACGCTTCAAATCACGTGCGATTGATGATTTTCGTGCCATTATTTCTGCTCCTCTTTCTCGAATGGCATACCGAGTGCTTTCAGTAATGCCTTGTTATGATCCTTGTCACTCGTCGATGTAACGATCGTGCATTCTATGCCGTGCGGCATAGACACCTCGTCAAACGATAGTTCATGGAAAATTGACTGATCTACCAACCCAATACTGTAGTTGCCTTGCGCGTCAAATGACTTGAGAGAGACACCATGGAAGTCACGCAAGCGTGGCATTACGATATTGATGAGTCGATCAAGGAAATCGTACATTTTTTCGCCGCGTAATGTAACTTTAAGTCCTACCCTGTTACCTTCACGCAGCTTAAAGCTAGCGATCGATTTCTTAGCAAAGGTTTCAACAGGTTTTTGACCTGTTATTTTGGTGAGCGTATTGGTAGCAACTTCAAACATACGCTTGTTGTCTTTGTCTTTGCCGAGACCAACACTCACAATTATCTTGTCTATAGAAGGCACTTGCATCGGATTAAGACCAAGCTCTTTAGCTAGTTGGGACGCAATCTCAGTCTTGTATGTTGCAGAAAGGCGACTCTGATATCCAGCAGATTTGGCAGCAGGTTTAGTAGTTTTCTTAGTAGTGGTTGCCATTACTTGATCTCCTTTCCATTTGCTTTGAATACACGCTTCTTAGCTCCATCATTATCAATAACGAACCCTACGCGACCGGTTACTTGCTTCTTAGTGGGGTGTGCGAGTCCAACATTTGCTAGCGAAAAAAGGCGTGGTTCTTTAAAAATTCCAGCAGTCTTGCCAACCTGATTTGGTTTCTGGTGTTTAGGTCGCACATTCACGCCATCAACCAAAATGCGCTGTCCAGCGACATCAATCTTAAGAACTTTACCGGACTTGCCCTTGTTCGTGCCCTTGCGCACAACAACTTCATCGCCTACTTTAATCTTGGTAGCCATACTAAAGTACCTCCGGTGCAAGTGAAATAATCTTCATATATCCATAATCACGCAATTCACGTGGCACTGGTCCAAAAACGCGAGTAGCTCGTGGAAGCTTATCGTCACCAATAATTACCGCGGCATTATCATCAAATGCAATGGTTGATCCATCCTTGCGCTTTATTGGACGACGTGTACGCACAACAACAGCTTTTACAACTTGCTTCTTCTTGACTGTACCAGTTTGCGAAGCGTCTTTAACGGTAGCCGTTATAATGTCACCAACACGCGCATATCTGCGACGAGTTCCGCCGAGCACACGAATACACAAAATTTCTTTTGCGCCGCTGTTGTCAGCCACAACTAATCGTGATTCTTGCTGTATCATTACTTTTCGCCTCCCAAAACCTTGGCTTTCACAACAACTTTGTCAAGTTGCCACGTCTTAGTTTTAGATACTGGTCGTACTTCATGAGCTTCAACAATGTCTCCAACCTTTGCTTCATTCTTTTCATCATGAACATGGTACTTTTGAGACTTCGTATATTGCTTTTTGTAAATTGGATGTGAAATTCGTCTGTCCACGCGAACAGTAATTGTCTTGTCGCTTTTATCGGAGACGACTTCACCAGTTATCACGCGGGCCATTATTTCTTCTCCTTGCTATCTTTGGCGTCTTTGCCTTTTTCGCTAGCTTGCTTTACTGGTGGCTGCTGCAAAAGCGTAAGTGTCCGTGCGAGTTCTAGACGCATATTGCGAGCCTTCTTATAATTCTTTTCGTCGGTAGTAATTGCATCTATCATGTATGAAGCAACAGATTTTCGTAGTTCTTCAGCGTGCTTTTCCAGCTGATCGACGGACTTTTTTCGAAGTTCTTTTATAGCTTTTGACATATACTTACACCTCTTCCTTGATGATGAACTTGCAACGAACAGGAAGTTTGTGTGCTGCAAGACGCATAGCTTCACGTGCTTGTTCTTCGGTTACACCGTCCATTTCAAACAACACAGTGCCTGGTTTTACTTTTGCTACAAAAAACTCTGGGCTACCCTTACCGCTACCCATTTTCACATCTTGCGGCTTACGGGTGACAGGCGTGTGTGGGAAAATTCGAATCCAAATCTTACCGCCACGCTTAATGTAGCGGGTCATAGCCTGACGGGCTGATTCGATTTGGCGCGAATTGATGCGTTCCAAGTCCAATGATTGCAGGCCATACTTGCCGAATGCAATATAATTGCCCTTCGACGCAACGCCTTTGTTGGTGCCTTTACGGACTTTTCGGTATTTGGTCTTATTTGGAATTAGCATGTTACACCTCGCCCTTGTTAATCCACACTTTTACGCCAATGATACCTGCACTCGTACGTGCTTTTGCCAATGCGTAATCAATATCGTTACGAATCGTGTGAAGAGGTACTGAGCCAACAATTTCTTTTTCGCGTCGAGACATTTCTGCACCGTTCAAGCGACCTGCGACTTCAATACGGATTCCTTTTGCACCAGCGCGCATTGTTGCACCTGCAGCAGACTTAACCGCCCGACGAAATGCAATACGTCGCTCGAGTTGGTAGGCAATGTTCTCGGCAACGAGCTTTGCGTACATTTCTGGTTTCTTGAGCTCGTTAATGTTTACGCGCACTGAAGTCTTAAATACTTTTTCGATGTCAGACTTAAGTTCCTGAGCTCCAGCTCCACCGCGACCAATGACTACACCGGCCTTAGCAGTGTGAATTGTAACTGTTACAAGATTTGGTGATCGCTCAATGTCAATCTGATTGATTGACGCACGAGAACCAAACTTATTGTCAATTAGCTTGCGGACTGTAATATCCTCGGTTAGGAAACGAGCATAGTCTTTTTTAGACGCAAACCACTTGGAGCGCCAATCTTTATTGACCTGTAAGCGCATACTAATAGGGTTAACTTTTTGGCCCATGCTATTTCTCCTCGTCCTTGACTGTAGCTGACTTAGTTTCTTTCGTCTCCGGCTTTGCAGCTATCGCCTTCGTTTCGGAGTCTTTTGTCTTCGCTGGCTTGTCAGCAGTCTTCTTAGACTGTTTCTCTTCACCAGAAACAACAACTTTGATAAATGAAGACATTTTCTTGAATGGAAGAGCTCGACCGCGTGCGGCAGGCTTAAACCGTTTCATGCTGAGTCCTGTACCTACTTCAATGCTCACGATCTGTAATGTTTTAGGATTTAGCTTAGCATTGTGCTCTGCATTTGCTGCAGCCGATGCTATGACTTTATAAACTGGCTTAGCGGCGCGCCTTGGCGTGTATTCCAAAATAGTTAACGCGTCACTAACACTACGGCCACGCACCAAAGAAGCAACCTCTCCAACTTTGCGGGAGGTCATTCTTACATCTTTCGATACTGCTTGTACTTGCTTAGTCATAGTATTTTACTCCGAACCCTTACCTTTGGCGTGTGAACGGAACTTACGAGTTGGTGAAAATTCACCAAGCTTGTGGCCTACCATATTTTCAGTGATAAACACTGGAACATGCAGCCTTCCGTTGTGCACCGCTACGTTGCGTCCTACCAAATCAGGTGAAATCGTACTAGAACGCGACCATGTTTTAATAACCGTACGGTCATCTGGACCTAGTGCGTTAATTTTCTTCTGTAGCTTCGGGTCAATAAATGGACCCTTTTTCAGTGACCTACTCATTTATTAACTCCTCTTGCCTGCATGTCGTGAGCGGACAATATATTTATTAGTGCTCTTACGTCTACGTGTCTTACTGCCAAGGGCGATCTTGCCCCAAGGGGTCTTAGGAATACGGCCGACACCGTGCTTACCGCCGTCACCACCACCGTGTGGGTGATCAACAGCGTTCATCACCTTACCCTTAACACTCGGGCGCCAGCCCATGTTGCGCTTACGGCCAGCAGAACCGATCTTGACGTTTTGGTGTTGCTCATTACCAACTGTTCCAATAGTAGCCTGGCATTGCAACAGAACGAGTCGAACTTCACCGCTCGGAAGCTTAATGGTGGCGTAGGTGCCTTCTTTAGCCATCAGCTGCGCTCCAGCACCAGCACTGCGAACCATTTGGCCACCTTTGCCGGGAGTAAGCTCAATATTGTGAACTACTGTACCAAGTGGAATCTGTGCAAGTGGTAGACGATTACCTTTCTCGATACTGCTATCTTCTCCACTCGTAACAGTCTGACCAACTTGCATCTGGGCGGTTGCAAGTACGTAGTGGTATCCATTGTTTTGATCTTTAATGCGTGCGATTCGAGCCGATCGGTTTGGGTCATACTCAATTGCTTCTACAATTGCAGTAGTACCTTTAGGAAGCGCAAAATTGACATGACGATAAAAGCGCTTCACGCCGCCACCACGATGTCGCACAGTAATACGACCGTTGTTATTGCGACCTGCTTTAGACTTCTTAATTGACTTAAGCTTCTTTGGCGCCGGAGTTGGAGATGCCGACAGAGAACTAAAGTCTTGCGTCGTCATACCACGACGACCAGGTGTCGTAGGTTTGTATGCTGTAACAGGCATTAGCGTAGCTCCTCAAACAAGGCAATCTTATCGCCTTCCTTTAACGTAATATAGGCTTTTTTAAGATCCTTACGCTTTCCCATGACTGGGCGCTGTTGTTTACGGTTAGAGGCCTTCTTCTTGCCCTTCACGATTGCAGTATTTATACCAATGACCGTAACGTCAAATTGCTTTTCAACTGCTTCTTTAATGGCCTGCTTGCTGTGAACAGGCTCCACATTAAATACGTAGGTATTGCTTGCAGCAAGACGCAATGACTGCTCGCTGATTCGAGGGATGAGTGTCAGTATCATTATTTAGTGCCTCCATTAAGCCATTGCTCAATAAGCGAAAGCGCCGCCTTCTCAATAATAATTGTGTCGGCATTGAGCGCATCAAAAACGTTAATGTACGTTGCCCCAACCAGCTTAGTGCCGTCGAGGTTATTTGTAGCACGTACAACCGCTTCTGATTTGTTAGCAACAACAATAAGTGAGTTGCGGCTTGCACCAAGCTTGTTAAGTAACGCAGCCATCTCTTTTGTCTTGCCGTCTTTAGCGACGAGTTCTTCAACAATAACCACATTATCAACTTTAACTGTAAGAGCCTGAGCAATAGCACGACGCTTTGCTGTTGTTGACATTGATAGCTTGTAGTTTTCATTTCCTGTTGGACCAAACACAATTCCACCACCGCGCCAGATCGGGCTTCTGATAGAACCGACACGGGCACGTCCTGTACCCTTTTGACGCCATGGCTTCTTGCCACCTCCACGTACTTTCCCGCGTTCTTTGGTAACAGCATTGTTAGTACGAGCGTTCGCAAGGTACGTATTGTAGGCTAATTTCAACAACTCATGATTGTTAACTTCTGCGCTAAAAACTGCCTTTGGCAATGTAGCAGCTTGTGTAGCTTTTGTGCCAGTTTTTGTAAAAGTAGGTGTTGCCATTATCGTACACCTCCAAGAATAGTTACGATCGCATTGCGAGGGCCAGGAACGGCGCCACGAATTCCGATAACATTTAAGCTTGCGTCGATGAACGCGACTTTTTGATTAATAGTCGTAACTTTGTTGACGCCCATTTGACCAGGAAGCTTACGACCCTTATATACCTTCTGAGGATACATCGAACCTATTGAGCCAACTTTTCGAACGTTACGCGAACCGTGTGTTTCAGGACCACGAGCAAAGTTGTGCCGCTTAACAGTACCAGCAAAGCCCTTACCCTTGCTAATACCTGTTACTGCTACTAGGTCACCAATTTCAAATGCGCTGACATCAAAAGAGGCACCGACTTCGATTGCCTCTTCTTGATCAGAAACTTTGAATTCCTTAATAAACTTAGGTGTTGCGCCTGCCTTCTTGGCATGACCAACCTGTGGCTTTTTAGCACGTGCATCTACTTCAAATCCGAGTTGCACA
>CAZHXE010000021.1:2843-14011 GCA_964536005.1 uncultured Candidatus Saccharibacteria bacterium | reverse complement strand
TTGCGCAAACCAGTAACCCACATTGCCAAAGCCCTGAACGGCGACGGTCAAGGGACCCTTAGTGTGCTCTTGTAGTCGCAGTATTTCTTTTAGTGCGATCAGGCCACCACGGCCAGTTGCGGCTTCTCGCCCTGCACTGCCGTGATTTTCCAATGACTTACCCGTAAAGCTTGCCTTGCTAACATCGCCACTAAGCGATTCGAATTCATCCACCATCCAGTCCATTATTTGGGCGTTGGTGTTTACATCTGGCGCAGGCACGTCTTTATCTGGCCCGATGTGATTGTGCAAGCCTCGCACAAACTCGCGCGAAATGTGCTCAAGTTCTGCTTCGGTTAAGCTGGCCGGATCTATGGCAACGCCGCCCTTACCGCCACCAAGCGGCAAGCCGAGCGCAGCAGTTTTAATAGACATAAGCATCGCAAGCGCCTCGACTTCACCAAGACTTACCTCGGGATGAAAGCGAATCCCACCCTTAAACGGGCCGAGCTTGTTGTTGTGCTGCACGCGGTACGCTTTTACAGCCGTATCACCCAGAGTGATCGTAAACTGATGCCGCTTTGCGGGAGTGATGAGCGCTTCTGTTTGTTCGGGCGTAAGGCCAATACGCTTTGCCGAGCGGCGCACAATTCCACGAGCATTGCTTAAGAAGTTATTTGTAATCTGTTTGTCTGACATAAAAAGCTACCCTCCAAAACTTTAAGAGTTCTTTCACACGTTAAGAACTAATTTCTTAAGCTTATGCGAAGTAGCCGACGATAGCACCAATAACCGCTGAGGTTACTACTATGTAGCCACCATCGATCATGGTGAGCTCAAATTTACGGTGAGCAAATACGTACGACACAGCCATTGGACCAAGACCGAAAGCGAAACCAAGGAATGCTCCCAGGAATATACCTTCGCCAACACCCTTTGCTTCAATCATGCCAAACAGCATTGCAACTACAAGGCTCAAAATTGCATAGAACAAAACCGAAATAGCCATACGTACTGGCATGCCAGCCTTGTCTTCCATTTCTTTCTTCTTAAGACCAACAAGCTCCATCCAGCTCTTGCCAAAGCCCTGCGGCGCGTACCACAGTACACCAATTACCATGCTTGCAACCACACCTAAGACTACCGAAAGGTAGTTAACATTCTCGAGAGCATCTGCCCATGACATACAATTTTCCCCTTCATTAATAAGCTGAGTATACCACCTCTTTTACAAAAATTGCAGCTTGGGCGAGAAAACTGACGCAAACGCAAAAGGCCTAAATACAAACATGTCGAATAGCCCGGCTGCCTGCGTAAAAACAGGCAGCCGGGCTGGTAAAGTAATGCCCTTCTACTTTAGGAGATCGCCTTCCCTATATGTAGTCTCCGAATGTCATGAACTTTGGACTGATACCATCGATGAATGTGTTCCAGCTAAACCCTCGCGCCGCCGTAAAGCGACCATAACGAATCGCATTACTCTCATTGGCGATGAACTCGTCATAGCCATCGCCGGTTATGTCGGCAGCACGTAGCTCGCCATTGGCAGGTTTAGTGAACTTTACCGGCGACAACGGATCCCAGTTCACCATGCCATAGGACGATCCGAACCGTCCCAGCACATACCTGCCTTGGTCTTCCGGCATCCAAACGACCAATTCGTCGTTGGCATAGCTAGAGTAGTTTCCGCAAGCGATACCGCCCATACCATATAGTCCGCCAAGCAGACGACGCCAATTCATAGTTAAGTCACCGTTGCGCGTACCAACCATCAGCTGCGCGCCCCACGATTCGTAGGCTATCAGGTCTTGCTTGGCATCGCCGTTGATATCGCACATATCCCAATAGGTCTGCGTGCCAATTCCCGTCGCGATTATTTTCCAGCTATCCACCTTTGTGCCATCGGAACGACCCCAAATAATTTCGTTTTGGGAGTTATGAAGAATCAGGTCGGCCTTGCCATCGCCATTCCAATCGCCGCAAGTAATTTTGTCGGTATGGCCATGCACAGCAGCTATCATCTTCCAGGCAAAATCACCTCCGCCTTTTGAATCTGCCATCATCACCCATGAAGGATGAGTTGACTGTTTTTCATAGGACAGGTATTCATCCCAGCCATCACCGTCGAAATCACAAACGGCTACGTCGGTCGGCTTGGTGACATTCTTAAACGCGACATTCCAATTACTGTAATCCTTCCCATCTGAACGGCCATATCTAAAATTGCCAAACTCAAAAGTCATGAGGTCGGCAAACCCGTCGCCACCAATAGCGGACGAACCACCAACGGCTCGACAATTTTCACTTCTGAGTGAATGAGTTGTCTGTCGATACCCGCCACTATCTTGCTTCGCTCCCCAGTTAAGTGCTGGGCCGGCAAGATTGACGGCGATTTGGCTTCCACTGCTCAACTGCTCAAAATGCAAGTGCGGCCCCGTGGCAGCACCAGTGGCACCAACGTAGCCAAGCAGTGTGCCTTTAGACACTCGCTGACCATTAGCGACACTGAATCCTGGCTGCATATGTGCCAAACGAAACACTGTTCCATCGTCTGCCTTAAGGTCAATATAATTACCGTAACCCTGTGGGTCAGACAAAACCGTAGCCACACCGGTGACAGGAGCGTACACCTTGGTCTGCTGTGGCATAGGAAAATCAAGCGCCAGGCCATGTCGAAACGACCCGTATGAGTCATACGTAGACACAAACGGCACCACCGTGCCACAGGCAAAAGGCAGATTTGCGTATCCACCAGTTTGCGTAGAAGGCTCGGGCTCGACATATGCGGGCGAGGCTGGCGCAGGACTGCTCATAAATGAACGATGGACACCCAGATTAAACAGAGCCTGCGCTATAGCTGCGTGACCCTCTACATTTGGATGCCACCATTCCGCAAAAAGCTCATCTCTTGTGCCAACCAGATCGCCGTTAAGCAGCTTGTCGAAGTTAACAGGTAGCGTGTCGAGGTGGCCACGAATTAGCCCCTCGCCACTCCCACACACCTCGCCACCTCTGAACTTTTCGAGCATAGACACATAAACATATGGGGTGCCTTCTACTTCGTTGTTCAGGTACTGCACGATTGCGCCGTAGTATCCATCGGCGGCCAATGACGCCTCACGAACACGATTCGCATCTCTGACATACTCGCAGTTCTCTGCAATCAAATACGGGTAGCCCACAAGCAAGATCTTTGCAGATGGTGCAGCTGAACGAATTCGCCTCAGATTTTCCTGTGTCTGTACGGCAATATCGCGCACGCTACGACTTGACTCAATAATCTGATCTAGGCATTGACTTGCAAAGATCGAGCTTACGGCTTCAGCAGCAAAACACTTAACGACTATATCCTTAAAATGCGCATCGTTGCCGCCTATTGTCATGACCACGACCTCTGCCTGCGCCAACGCGTCGCGTGCTTGATCTATCTGGCCTGGGATATCGGCATTCACCGCCCCCATGCACGCATGATTCTTTGAGCTGGCAAGACCACCAGCACTTTGTATCTGCTTTCTGTACTGGTGCACGTAAGTATTGCCTGATCGCCAACATGTGTGGTCCTCATAGACAAGTGCCCCATTGCCTGCAGTGTATGAATCTCCGAGCCCGACAATGTCAACTTGCGTTGACGACTGCGCTACAGCGGGGGCAACCGGGACGCTTATTGCTCCAATCACGCTCAAAATACAGACGAGCGCCAAAAGCAACTTTGAAGTGCGAAACAATCTATTCACCTCTCGATACATCTAAGTCCAATTTGTTAAAGAGCATTGCGACCGAGCCGCCCTCAAGCTTTGCTCGATCGTTATAAGACTAGCGATAATCGACTTAGAGAATTATGAGAGTCTTAGTTTTAAGATTTTCTTAATGTAAGATACACTTTCGTCCCTCATACGGGCTGTCATACCTTGAACTACAATCACCCTTAAAATGTAAAGTTTTATTCTTTAAAACTGTGACTGTATTTGCTCGTGCTAGAACGCCACGTCAAGCAAACAGAACATCCGCGAAGTAATAATCAGCATGAATATCGCTAAGGCCATGTGCAAAATGAGCAGGGCTATCATGAATTTCACAAAAGGTAAGATACGTGACTTTGGGTTTTGAATGTGGAACGAGTAGCAGCCTATGAGCAGCGACAAGATGATTGCCGGCAGGGAAACAATAAAATCAATGGTTGGGAATACATGGAAGACAACGACTCCCCACACTTGAACACCCAAAAGCAGCGCAAGCAAGTAGTTCGGCCTATACACTATGCTTTGCCTTTGGCGTAAGGGCGCTCTTGCTGCAATTATAAGCACCGGTATGCTGATAAGCACGAGCACAATACCAATCAGAAACGGCATGACCAAAAGTATCCTGCTCGCCGAATCATTGCACTCTGCCATTGTTGTTGCAAAATTAGTTGCTGCTGTGTAGACCAAGGCCGTTCACTCCGTTTGCTTGCATACTATCAAGATAAACCTTAGAGAATAATGAGAAATTCTACTTATTGGAAACTGCCAAACCAAGCAATGTTGCATTTTTATGCGCGGCTAGGTAGGCGTCGAGCGCCTGAGCCTGCTCATCATTCCCAGAAAATATTTGCTTGATATACACCAGTCGGTCCTCTTTCCTTTCTTCCTCCAAACGCAAAATAGATATAACCATCGCCTTGCGGTCCTTATGTAAGAAGGCTTGCTTGTCAAAAAAACCCCCATTAATAAGCGCTATCGCAAAGTAGTTCAAAGCATCGTCGCGATCTTTAAATGACTCGGCTTGCTTATCGGTCGCGTCATATAAGTTGTTCAGATCGTCGAATAAAACATCTTTATTTTTAATACGATCCGTTAGCTCAGCCTGACTATGCTCCCACTCATTCGCGATAATATAGTCGCGTAGCTGGTTAAATGCATCTGCAAGCGGCTCCTTGACCGCAACCACGCTCAGGTCAAACGTCCGGCATTCTTTCGGCTCAATTTGCTCACAGTACTCCACTGTGTGCGAAGCAACTTGTTCAAAGCTGTCACTGGGCAAGATTTCGGCCGCCAGCACCGATGCTGTCGTTTTTTGGTATGGGTTATCGAGTCGATACCCAGCGGCACCCAGTAGTAGCATGACAGTAGCAGCGACAAAGAGGCTCTTAATGCTAAAGCGCATGTCGCCCACCCCTTAGGACACGAGCGATCTGATTCATCTAACTAAATATACCCATAAATATTGAGTAGCTCATGGTAGATACCGACCAACCCAAAAATGCGCCCCAGGCAATGTCCTGAAACGTAATGGCTGTAGGCCAGTTTTTAATCGTGCTCCAGTTGGTTAAGTCGTAGGTTGCATAAGTAAAGAAGCCAAAGCCAGCACCACGCAGCATGGCAATGCCCAAACTGTCGGCATTAATTGCCGGCACAATCACCATCACGAGCAAACCAACGACATACACAAGATAAAAAGAAAAAGCCTTTCGGAGATCAAACTTTTTTGGCAAAAATTGCTTAAGGGCCTTGTTATAACGGTCTTTTGCAATTGCGCCAAGCCACGTTAAATCAATGGCAAGAAAAATCACCAAAGTCTGCAGATATAAGCAAACTAGCTGGAACAACGTCACGCCTAGAACTACCCTCCTAGATACACTGATTATAGCATCGCTTAAAAGCTAATTGACTATATTCTGTTGTGTTATTAAACAAATCCTTAACAAGTCAATGAACTAAACTAATGTTTCGAGCCACTTACCGATAAAGTAGCTCGCGCCAGAGGCAACCATGCCCAAAACGAGTGTCTCAACTACAGACGCTGCAACAGGTGCATGCGCCACTTTTGACTTAAGCCAGCCGATTGCGGCAAATGTACATGCAGCCAGAATCAGTGTGATCATAAATGGATCTTCCAGCTCAAGTGCGAATACGTGGTCGGCCAAATACGCGGTCAACGGTACAAAACCAACAATCAGAAACGAAACAAAGGTCACAAAGCCAACCAACGAAGCGCTCTGTGGCTCCTCGGCTAGAGCATGTTCTTCTTTCATGATGAACTCAGCGGCGTGGTTAGAGCTACTCACTTTTTGAGTCGCGGTGTCCAACTCTTTGCCCTTAAAGCCGTATTTTTTAAGGTGCTTTGATATCGTCTTTGATGCTTTTTCGATGTTATCTTCGAGCGTAGCTACTACCGCCCTGCGCTGCTTGCGGTACTGGTCAACATCACTCCGCTCAGATAGGTACGCGCTGATGCCCATAGATAAGCCATCTGAAAACAGGTTAGCGAAACCTAAAATCAGGACTACACCAGGATCAAGTCCGGCGCCAGCTACTGCCGATACCACCGCAAAGGTTGTGACGATACCGTCGATACCGCCGTATACAAACTCGCCTAAAAATTCATCACTTAACTGCTTTATTTTGCTCACATTACTTCTCCATTCTCTTGCAGACATTATAACAGATTGAGACGAATAAAAATGCTACTTAATCCGCCGTTCCATGTTCTTAAGAATGCCCTTCATTTCGCTGATCTCGCGCTCGAAGCGTTCGATCCGATCAACCTGGCGATCGGTTTCGGATAGCTTCATCTCGATCTTGCGAACGGTATCACGGATTTCGCTCACCTCACTGTCGGTATTGTTGTAGGTATTTGCTGTGTAGCGCTTAATTTCATCTACATCAGCAAGTAACTGCATGAGTAGTTCGCTCGTGCTCATATTTTCGTAACTCTTGCCATTGTTTCCAAACATATAGACATGCCTCTTTTACCCTACTGAGTATAAGTTGTGGCGACAGCGGCGTCCAACACCTGCGCCTACCAGGCATCTCAAAACATAAAGTATTATCGACATCAATGCGAGAGCGCACTGTGCATGGTTTTAATAAACTGTTTAAATTAGAGTGTTCTTCCATTAGAACAGGCTATACCTTTACATCATCCTACCGTGACGCTACAAAAGCCCTAGAGGAGGGAGATAAGTCATGTCATGGACAAACGCAATTTGGCTCCAGCTGGGCATAGGTCTCGGCATGAGTTTGGTGAGTATCTGGCTCGTCATGTTTTACCTACACAAGACCCTGACGCATAAGACCTTCAGGGTCACGAGCCCGACCTTCGATTCGATTCTGCTCGTCTCAACCTGGCTGACCCACTTCGGGTCGTCGGCGTATCAGTGGGCAATCTCGCATCGTTTGCATCACATGTTCGGCGATGTGCCTGGGCTTGACCCGTACTCGTCGATCGAGCGCGGCCACTGGCGCATCTTCTGGGGAAGCGCCTACTACCTGCACGCCTACAACCAACGGCCGGAGCACGACCAGCTCTTCCCCGACTTGGCGCTCAAGCCGTGGCAGAAGTCGATGTACCAGCACCGGAAGTTCGTCATTGTTCCGTTGGTGGTCATCTTCTGGGGGATCCCCTTCACACTCTACCGGGGTCCACTGTGGGCAGTGCCGATTCTGCTGTTCACCGGCTTCATCGGTGGCGCCATTCCAACCCTCACTGCCCTGCTGGGCGGCGGACTGATCAACTCTTTGGCACACAGCTGGAAGGGCAAGATCGGTGTCTGGCTGAAGTGGTACAAGGTTCGGAAGTCACTGGACGGTACGACTGCGGCAAACCGTCCCTGGTGGGCAATCTTCATTCCGGAGTTGTGGCACCGCAATCACCACGACCAGGCCGACAAGGGCAACTTCGGTTGGCGCCATCCGTGGTGTCAGCTGGACTGGGTATTCTTGTCTGGCCTTGGCCTCCAAGGGCTCGGGCTCGTCAAGGAGGGCTTTACCAACATTACCCACGACCGGGCAGCGTTGAAAGAGTGGGTGCGTACCTGGCACGAACGTGGTGCGGACCTCACCGATGCCGAGGTTGCCGAGATGGTTGACTTCGGTCTTGCGGCACTGCACGGTCAGTTGCAAGACCGCGCACCTGTTGGATCGGCAGCCTAGAAGGAAGGACGAACGGCGCAGTACCCGTTGCTTGTTGTCTCGCTTGGTGAGACCGGCAACGGGTACTGCCCGTTAACTAATGTTTTTCTTTTGCCTAACAATTTTCAAAATCACAAAAAATTCTTTCCGGGCTGCACGCACAACTCTGTTTGCCTCTGCACGAGTCAAGCCCGCAAGAACAGGTATGTCATCATAGTCACTGTCAGAAGGCGCAAAAATTATCTGTGCAATTATGCTTCGATGACGATCACCAACACTAGGCAATACCACGCGAATTTCTTCATGAGAGATCTCCTCCAGTCTTGCCTTGAGCCTAGTGACGGCTGATATCGATGTGTACGCGAAGTCTGGTGCCCTGTCGCAATCAGATAAATGACGCTTAATGTAGCCGATTGAGCTTCTCACTCGGGCATCCACCTGATCGTAATTATATTGAGTACAGTAAGCCGTGTCCCGCACCGACATACCTGTTATCCGTGCCAGCAGGATGAATCTGTTGTGCGGCGGCAACCTCCAAAAATTATCCTGCCCTTCTGCCGAAAAAAACATCGTAACTAAACTCGAATCCAAGTCCTGTTCGGATTGTTGGCTCAGTAGCTTCCCCCTCCTTTGGCTATCTAACACATCGATAGTCGACCTAAAGCGACTCGCAACCCCCTGTCTCGTTATTCCGTGAACGTCGGCAAGCTCCTGCCCCTTGACCCCTCGCGCCAATTCGGTAGCTATCTCGATATTTTGGGGATTTATCTTATGTGCCCAGAACGCGAAATCTTCTTCAGCCATTAACTTACTAAGGACCGACTTCCTTGCCTTAAATCCACCGGTGGAACCCACGAAGACATCGGTTCCATAATATGGATCTAGTGGCTTAACTACCCTCTTCCTCAGATCATCAATTGCACCATAGACGTACAGCACAAATTGCCGTTGGTCACCTTGAAAGCAAAACTCTGGCGCAAGAATCGTGTCCGCCGACACACCCGAAGCAGCAGTTAGGATAGACGCTTTTTGTTTAAGGGTTAGACTCCTAAATAACTCCGACGCACAAGGTAGCTCGATTAATCTCGAAAACCATTCAATCATCGTTCGCGGATCTGTATCTTTAGGGAAGCCCAATCTCTTTTCGAATTGACTCTCCACACCCCTTCTTGCATCGATCGCGAGCAGGTTTACGAACGAGCCATAGCGTGCAACCAATGCAATTCGAGCGGCAAATCGCTCCGGTGAAATACCTGCTATCTCTGCAGCGTCGTAGTCATCTGCTCTGTATACTGTCCTCAGTACCAAGGCGCCTAATTGAGTAGGAGTCACCGCCGACAAAGCATCACTTAGCCCCTCCTTGGCGCTACTTCTGTGAGGGAAGCGCCTATTGTTTATGAAGGTTTGTCTAAGCCGTTCTTGGGGCGAGTCATCCCCTCTCTCAACAGCACGAACATCGGCCATTACTTGCCAACGATATGCCTCTGTAAATATATTCGGCTGCTCAGTCACTGCTTATAGTTATAGATAACACGAAAAATTGTGCAAGCTTAAGCGCTCACATTACATGCACCGAGGCAACTCTTCTTGTGGACTGGTATGTCAGAACCTATTCTACAAGTCCAGGTGACTCTGCGGCCTTTAGCAGCACTTTCTTAATTTCATCGAGGTTTAGATCCTCCAGCTTCTTAAACCGAATACAGCTCTTGCCCACGCTAACCTTGCCCAGTTTATCTTTGTGCTTTTCGGCAATATATTCGCCACTCTCAAGCGCACAGACATAAAGGCTCATGTAGTTCTTCTGGCTAGCCAGCGCTATAATTGGCCACTCGACTTGCTCTTTTTTGTAGTTAGTATACATAAACGATCCATAACCGAGCATGTTATAAACAAAGCGCGGATTGAGGGCAGGAACTGTCTTCTGGATAAATTCATGCAAAAACTGTATCGGCTCTTTGCGCTCTTCAACCAACAAGTTCATATATTCTTCAATGGTCGTAGCATCAACTGGCTTAAACATATTCATAGCACATCTCCTTAAAGCAGATTAGTAATCGTATTGTAGCTGACACAAAACGCTCATGGTATATAATGTGTGCAAATGGCCGCACAAGAAAACGTATTCAATTCAATCAAGCGCATCGATCCGCTTACTTATATACCCCTAGCTGGTAGCGTATTCACTATCACCGGCGGCCTAAGTGGCTGGTACGTAAATAGTCTTGAAATCGCCTCAACCAGCTTTACACAAATCATTGACGGCAGGACACATGTAGTGTTGGTTATAGGCATAATTTCGCTCGTGCTCACATTGGCTGCGTATGTCACAAAACTTTACAATCTAAGCATACTTAACATACTCATCAGCAGCTTTGCTCTTATATACACGCTGAAGTCACGACCAGATTCTGTTGAACTGTCACTCTTAGAAATAACTACTAGCCTTGGTTATTGGCTTTGCTTGTTCGGGCTTGCGGCGGTGGTATTTGGTAGCTTCATGATGCTTATTGCCGGAGCACCCTCCAAAGCAAACATCAGATTCTTGCCACGTAAAAAACTCTCGGTCGGTTCGCCAAAAAAGAAGACCAAGCGCTAGGCAGCTACTACGTTACCCGGATGCCGAAAACACGCCAGCACGTGATCGTTGATAATACCTGTTGCTTGCAGATGCGCATAAATTATTGTTGTGCCCACAAAGTTCATGCCGCGTTTCTTTAGGTCTTTACTGACCGCGTCGCTCAGCGCCGAAAACGCAGGTATGTCCGTATCTTGCGTGAATGCATTGACGAGCGGTTCGCCATCTACGAAGCTCCAAATATAGTCGTCAAATGATCCAAACTCCTTCTGGATCTCTAGGAAAACCTTCGCATTACGGATTGAGCTCACTATTTTAAGACGATTACGAATAATACCCGCATCATTAACCATGCGCTCAACATCGGCATCAGTAAAGGCTGCCACCTTTTTAACGTCAAATTGCTCGTAAGCCTTACGGTACCCCTCGCGACGTTTGAGTATAGTCAGCCAGCTCAAGCCAGCCTGCGCGCCTTCAAGCACAAGGAATTCAAAATGAGTACGGTCATCGTGCACCGGAACTCCCCACTCAGTATCGTGATAAGCGATATACAGTGGGTCGTCGCCCGGCCATGCGCAGCGTATTTTAGTGTCGGTCATGAGTGTTTTCCTCCTCTTGTTGATTCTGCTTCAGTATAGGGCGGTTTTAGCGTACTGGCCATGGACGTGGTATGGATTTAATGTGTTTTTAAGCTAGCGGCCTTACTGCTCGCTACACCGAACCCT
>CAZHXE010000021.1:0-2743 GCA_964536005.1 uncultured Candidatus Saccharibacteria bacterium | reverse complement strand
TCTACCGGGTTCAAATCCCTTCCCTTTCTCTGACGAGAAAGTAAAATGCCCACCCGACTAGGGATTACAGCTTGTTGATAGTTCAGGGATAGCGGCCTTCGGCCTTTTCCGCTCGCCAGAATGGCTCGCTACACCGAACCCTTCTACCGGGTTCAAATCCCTTCCCTTTCTCTGACGAGAAAGTAAAATGCCCACCCCATAAAGGGGTGAGCATTTTACTCCTGGCGGAGAGGAAGGGATTCGAACCCTTGAAACACATTGCTGCGTTTACACGCTTTCCAAGCGTGCTCCTTCGGCCACTCGGACACCTCTCCAACGCGCGGCTACGTGCAACAGTATAGATTAGATAATGCTGCTTGTCATCTGTTGATATCGGCTCTATTATTTAACTATGAGTGTGATAGAGCTACAAAACGTCACCAAGGTGTATGGTATTGGCGAGGCCGCAACCACAGCACTGGATGGGATAAATTTGACTGTTAAAAAAGGTGAGTTCGTGGCCATTATGGGTCCGAGTGGTTCGGGCAAATCCACGCTCATGAACATCATTGGCTTGCTCGATCGACCAACAAGTGGCACGTACCATTTAGTAGATGAAAACGTATCACGATTTTCCCAAAAAAAGCGCGCCATGATGCGCCGCAAAAAAATTGGTTTTGTTTTTCAATCCTTCAACTTGTTGCCACGCATAAGCGCACTAGAAAACGTTGCCCTGCCCCTTGCCTACGGGTCATTCGGTCGCATTAAGCAGCTCGAAAAAGCCGCCGAGATGCTCACACGGGTAGGTCTAGCCGAGCGCCAATACTATATGCCGAACCAACTCTCGGGCGGCCAAGTCCAGCGCGTGGCGCTGGCTCGCGCCCTTGTTAACAAACCATCACTTATTCTTGCCGACGAGCCGACCGGTAATCTTGACTCCCACTCGTCCAAGAACGTTATGGAACTTTTAAAAGACGTCAATAAGGCCGGTAACACCATAATCATAATCACCCACAACCCCGAGCTTGCCACATACGCTTCACGCATCGTGACTATGGAAGACGGGCGTATTACTAGCGATGAGTTAACCGAAAAAAAGGCGAAAAAGCGATGAACATGGTACGAGCAAACATCCGACTTGCGCTGGCTTCAATCCGTGCAGCCAAATTCCGTACCTTTTTAACGATTATAGCCGTGATCATTGGCATTGCCAGCTTTACGGTTGTTACCACGACGGTTGACGGACTCAAGAATGCCGCTGCTTCCGAGATCAACGACCTTGGTGGCAATCTCATCCAAGTTGTACCCGGCAGGGTTATCATCGAGGATGAATCCGGTAACAAGCAGCTTAATTTCGCCGCGTCATTCGGCTCATCAACGCTTACCGATAAGGACATTCAGGACCTCGATAAAATCAAAGAAATTGAGGCATTTGCACCGCTAGGGCTAATCAGTGCCCAGGTAAAGCGTGGCGAGAAAGCCCTCGAAACGGCAAGTGTGATTGCAACCTCACCCGACTACCCTCTGGCCTTCTCGCAAACAGTCGCCAACGGCTCATTCTTTAGCGACCGTGCCGGTATGGGCAAGTTCGTTGTCGTAGGGCAGGGCGTGGTCGACAAGCTGTTTGGCGGCAAATTGTCCCTAGGTACAAAAATATCTATCCGAGGCGAAGACTTTACCGTAATTGGATCCATGGAAGAGTACGAGTCGGCGCTCTCGTTTGCTGGCGCTCCAAACCTCAATGACGCTGTCTTTATTAATCTGAAAGATGCCAAGGAACTCAGTGACGGCCTCGTTTCAATCCAAGAAATCGATATTCAACTAAACGACGATGTTGATGCCAATACCGCTAAAGAGCACATCCACGAAACATTACTCAAAAATCATGCCGGCGAAGAGGACTTTACGGTCATGACACAGGATGAGATTATCGATCTTACCAACTCCTTATTCAGTATTATCAAGCAAGTTGGCCAAGTGCTTTCATTCGTTATGCTGTTTGTCTCGTCGGTTGTTATTCTGCTCATAATGCTCATTACTGTACGTGAGCGCACCAAAGAAATTGGGCTGCGCAAAAGCATTGGCGCTACAAACGGTAATATTCTGGTGCAATTCCTGACAGAGGCAGTTACCATCAGCTGGCTCGGCAGCGCAATTGGTATCCTGATTGGTTTTGGCTTTGGTATGTGGGTTAAGTCGGCAATCAACATTACGCCAGCCTATTCTTCATCGACATTTGTCATACTACTGACAATTAGCACGCTGGTGGGCGTTATAGCCGGAGTCGTTCCCGCCTTCATAGCAGCAAGAAAAGACCCAGTAGAATCTTTGAGGCACGAATAACATGACGCTCCCGAACATCGCACCATATTTCCTGCCACAAAAATACTCCTTACGCATGTTCAATAATGTGCTCACGCTTATTGTTGTACTGCTTGGTTTATACATTGTACTACTGCCGTTCTTTCCCTACTTCAGCCTGCTAGAAAGTGGCCTGAGCGACAACACAGATGGCGTCCGTTACACTGGAGTCCTTGCAGAGCAAAACAACGTTTCGTCATCATCGCTCGCCAATGCCCCTAAAGATAACCGCCTAGTACTACCAAGTATCAGCTTAGACAAACCCATCATTGTGGGCGACGATCCAAGCAATGTACACCGTGGAGTTTGGCACCGACCGCACACCTCCACACCCGACAAAGGCGGCAACACTGTGCTGGTTGGCCACCGCTTTTCGTACAGCAGCCCGGCAACTTTCTACCAT
>CAZHXE010000020.1:0-14627 GCA_964536005.1 uncultured Candidatus Saccharibacteria bacterium | reverse complement strand
GCCATAACTGCTAAACGAAGCGCGCTCGTCCAAACTGGTGCTTGCACCAACCGAGACTACTTCAGGGTACAGCGCCGGATACGACATGCCGCCTGGCGAGGGGTAGCCAATGCATGGGTCTGCGCTTTGTCCGTCGCCGCAGTTGCCTGCTGAAGCCACAACGACTACGCCATGTTGATGCGCGTATTGTACTGCCGCGCGAGTAGCGCTGTCTGGATCTGGCCCGCCCAGACTCAAGTTAATGACAGACGCGCCCATGTGGACTGCGTACTCGATTGCAGCGGCAATGTCGCTACTATACCCAGAACCACCATCTGACAGCGCCTGGAGCGGCAGGATTTTAGCCTGCCAGTTTAAAGATGCAGTACCAATGCCGTTGTTACTGCGCGCAGCCACCAGTCCGGCGCTCTTAGTGCCGTGCGAGCTACCAGTTGCGCTGTTGGTTGCGGTTTGCACATTGTTGTCGTTGACGGTAAAATCCCAGCCTCGCCAGTCGTCGACGAAACCATTTTGGTCATCGTCGCAGTTGTTGGTTTGTTTGTTGTCGGCCGATCCATCCCAGCACAAGTCGGATACTGTTGTTGTGCCCGTTTCATAAACATTCGTGTACCACGTATCTTGTAAGTCTTCGTGACCAAGCGCAAAGCCAGTATCAATAACCGCAACAAGCGTTGTTGGTTGTCCGGTTGTTATATCCCAAGCCTGCGGCGCATGAATGATGGTTTGGTACCACTGCGGATACACAGGGTCATTCGGTATGGCGGTGGCGTAGAATATATGCTCGTCTTCGTTAAGCGCCAGTGTCTGTGCAAGACTCGGAGAGACGTTTTTGGCGATTTTAGAAGGCGAAACAGCTCTTGTTTTGGCCGTATTATGGCCAGGCATGTCGCCTGCAACCGTCGTGTAGGTATTTGCGTTTTGAGGGCTACGTGGGGAATGAGTTATCTGTTCGCTGGTACTGACCGCCGGTGGCGTCACGCCAGGATCGCCGGTATCTGAAGGCACTGGCGACGTCATTGTTTTGACGGCCACAAAAAAAACTCCAGCTAACGCAAAAACAGCAAGCCGCCGCAACCCCACAATAGACATAACCATATTCTACTATAGTGAGTACTTAACGAGCTACAACTTCAATTGCTACCAAGTAAAACATTGTTTTTTTGTGCATTTTAGTTGCCTGCCTGTCAATCACGTGCGATGATTTTGTTATCACTACAAATCTGTTTGTGGTCTACGCAGGCAAGATTTGTGAAATGGCAGAGAGTTCTGAATATGTACCGCTAATCAATGAGCCTGGGGGAATAATGGGGGAATTTTTTAATCAAAAAATCGTTTTGTATCTTGGAATTGCATTAATGATTATTGGTATTGCTGGCTTGGTGCGCGATGAAGATAGAACCAGTCTCGGCAGAGTCGTTAGCTCGCAGGTCGAAATCGCATACAAAGATAATGGCCGCATTGTTTCATATACGGGCGTCGAGGGTAAGTCTGCCCTTGAGCTTCTTAAAAGTAGCGCCGCTATTAAGACCGAAGAGTCGTCTATGGGTGAATTCGTGACCACTATCAATGGTGTCGAGCAGACTAACACAGAATACTGGGTTATGTATGTAAATGGCAGCAGATCTCAGACAAATGCGGCAAACTATGTCACAAAAGATGACGATACAATTGAGTGGCGGTTGCAGAAATAACTTTGTCGTCGCAGCAGATTTAATGACGCATAATTAATAAACTAGCCGGGGTGGGGGAAGAGGAGAACCCCTTGTTGAAAAAACTTACTCAAAAGACCGCACTCGTTATGATGGCCTTAGCCGCATTGGGTGTCATTTTGCGTGTTATGCCACACCCAGCAAACTTCGTGCCGATTGCTATATTTTCGCTGCTTGGCGGAGCAATCCTAAAAGGTAAATGGGCATTTGTGATGCCAGCATTTGTGATGGTCATAAGTGATTCAATTCTCGGCATTAATAAAGTTGTTCCATTCACTTGGGCAGCGCTTATAATTATTTCGCTGCTTGCTTCCCGACTGCTATCCAAGCGACTGTCGTTTGAAAGCGTATTTTTCGCCAGTATTTTAGCTACCGCCCTTTTTTATGCCGCAACTACTTTTGGTGTATGGGCAATGACCGATTATTATGTACGAAGCCTGAGCGGTTTAGCAGAGAGCTTTAAGCAAGAGCTCCCATTCTTTAAAAACATCTTGCTGGGAGACATTGCTTACGGTGCCTTGCTGTACGGCATGTATGCGCAGCTTAATAAGCGCGCGTTGCTAAAAGGCGAAATCGTGAAGCCAGCAACAGACAAGCCCAGTGCCGAAAGTGCGGTAGCGTAGGGCTGATAAATCGGTTACAATTCCTACCTGTATGAAACTAGGCATTTATTCGGGTACCTTCGACCCCATTCACGAAGGCCACATATTGTTTGTTCAGCTTGCGCTCGACCAGTTCGGCCTTGATGAAGTAGTGCTCGTTCCCGAGAGGCAGCCTCGCCACAAATCACCGCAGGCAAGCTTTGGTGACCGACTTGAGATGATTCGCCTCGCCACAAGTAGCGATAGTAGAATCCATGTATTTGATCACGACAAAGAGCCACAGCACACTATACGTGGCGTTTTTTCGGCTATTGCCCTCGACTATCCTGACGACGATTACGTGCTTTTAATGGGTAGCGATGTGTTTGCGCACATCGGCGCTTGGGGAAACGGCACAAGCGATGACGGCTCGATTCACGATGTGCGTGAGCATATAGGCATTGTCGTGGGAATTAAAAATATGAGCGAAATCGAAACCCTTGAGACATTGAGTAAAGAGTTAGAACTAAACACGCAATTTATTGAGCAGCCGCTGTACGGTTTGTCTTCCACGCGAGTGCGTGAGCGAATTAAGCAAGGCGAAGAGCCGCGGGGAGTGCAAGACGAAGTCGCTGAGTATATCAAAACGCATATGCTCTATGCATAGCTTTTTTCTTAGTTAATCTTCCGCAAGTTTACTCACTAAGCTTGCGACATGTTTTTCGCGGTACTTAGTAAAGACGGTCTTTTTAAGGCCGTTCTTTTTAATGATACTGCTAATTTTTTCGCTACCGATTGTGTGGGTTAGAATAACGTAGCTAGCGCCATGTTCGTATAGCGAAAGCGCTTCGCTTGGGTTGTCACTATAGCAAATCACGCTCGCGTGAGGGTTGGCGGCTCTGACGGAGGTAATAAGTAGCTTGTTTGATTCAAAATTAGCAATAGTCGAAACTACTAGCTGTGCTCCTTGGATGCCAACTTCGTCGAGCATTTCCGGGTCGGTAGCGTCGCCGTACAGGTAGTGATACCCCTTAGACTCTAGTATATCGATTACGCTTGGGTCGTAGTCGACGATCACGAATTTTTTGTTAATCGACTTAAAGCTTGCTATGAACTCCTCGCCGCCACGACGGTAGCCGAATAGCACAATAGGGTAATCCGATGCTTCCCGTTGATCAAACTTTACCTTTTTATTTTCAAACATTGGGAAGCGTGTAACGATCAAGTGGTAAAGCTTATCGTCGTACGTAATCATATACGTGGAGACAGCAATTGTGATAAGCCCAACCAACGTGATGATAGAGAGCGTAGCGCTGTCGATTCTCCCCTGACGTTCGGCCAGTATCGCAAACACCAGCGAAAATTCTGAAATCTGCGCCACGCCAACGCCAATCTTATAGCTAATTTTGCGCGTGTATCCAAGTAACCCTAAAATCATAATCACGATTATCGGGTTGCCGACAATCACCAGCACCGACAGCACTAACGATGGCCATAAAATCGACAAAAAGTCGTTAAGTACAAGCTCGGAACCAAGAGCAATGAAAAACACGACCACAAAAAAATCGCGCAGTGGTTTTAAGCGCGAACTGATCTCGGGTGTATATGATTGCGTCGCCAGGCCAACGCCTGCTAATAGCGCACCAATCTCTAGCGAAAAGCCCAAGTTTTCGAAGATAGAGGCAATACCCAGGCCCCAGCCGAGCGCAAACAAGAATAAAAATTCCTGCGACGAAGCGATTACGTTTTTCATTCGTGGCAGAATATGCGCAGCGATCACCCACAGCGTGAGCAGGCCAAAGGTAAGCTTAATGAGCAGCATCATGAGCTCGTTGGCGCCTAGTCCTGTAGGAGTATTACTCGAAGACAAAACCAACAACGCAATAGTGGCAACAATATCCTGAATTAGCAAAACGCCTATGGCCAGCTTGGCATAGAGGCGGTTTTGCTCCTTTTTGTCGCTTATTAGCTTCATGAAGATGATGGTGGAGCTGAAGGCGAGCGCGACGCCAGCAATGCTGCTCGCGGTTTTGTCGAGCCCAACCAGCTGCGCCACAAAGTAGCCGACTATTGAAGTGATGATGATTTGGGCACTGCCTGCGATCGCGGCAGTCTTGCCTACCTCCTTGATGACTTTCGGATTCAGCCCAAGACCGATAATAAACAACAGAAGTGTGGTGCCAATATTGCCAAACACACCGATCGCTTCATCGGAGTGGATGATGTTGAGCACGGCAGGCCCAACAATTACGCCGGTTATGATGTGGCTTATCAGCAATGGCTGTCGCAGCGTTTTCATGACGAGCGACACAAACACTGCAATTGCAATAATAAGAGCAATCTCGTTAAAGACGGTAAAATCCCCGCTTTCACTCGCAAAAAGCTGACTTGCTCTCATCAAACTAAACATTAGCGTAATAATACCAGATTATGGCTGTAAATGACGATGGCGACATGATCTGCGGGCGCTGATTGGCCTTATGTTAGCGGTTGCGCCTTGCTAGACGCGTCGCAACAACTTAGTAACATACGTACTGATGCGTGTATACTTTGGCTATGATCTCCTACTTCTTCCGCTCCAAAACTACCGATACTGAATGCAAAGAGCTTGACGCTTTTAAAGCAGGGGCTTGGGTGTACGTAGACAATCCAACTGAAGATGAGCTGGCTCGTTTAGCCACAAAACACGACCTTGAAGAAGACATTTTGCTAGATGTCCTCGACGAAAACGAAATGCCGCGAGTTGAGCGCGACGATAATGATTACATGTATCTGTTTACACGCCACCCATACATTGATGATGATCTGTATGTCACGACATCCCCAATTCTTTTTATAGTAACCGACAAAACCCTCTTTACGATCGCGCTCCGACGCATGCCGCGCATCGATAAATTCATAAACGCAAAGTTAAACTTCGCAACTACCGAACATATTGCGCTTCTGCTTGAAGTGCTCGATCAAATTGACGATGAGTACGACGCTAAGCTAAACGCGCTTTCGAGGCAAATTAATGCGATTCGCTCACGTTTGCGCGTGGAAGAAATTCATAACAAAGACTTCGTTGACTTTGTGGTAATCGAAGATGTGTTGAATGACTTTTTGACTGCGCTTACGCCGACAAACTCGATTTTGAAACGACTGGTCCTGGGGAAGCACATTAGCCTTCATGATTCACATAAGGACTTGGTGCAGGACTTGCTGCTGAATAATGAACAGTCCATAGAGGGCTGTAAATCGAACCTAAAAACGATTGTAAGTATTCGTGATGCTTACTCAACCATCATGTCGAACAACCTTAACCGCGTTATTCGACTGCTGACGGTTCTGACGGTTCTGCTTGCGATCCCGACGCTCATTACCAGTACCTACGGCATGAATATTGGCTTACCGCACCAGAACAATCCCCTCGCGTTTTTAGGGGTTATGTTGTTTGCGCTCTTACTTTCTGCGTTGCTACTGCTTTTCTTCAAGCTGCGTCGCTGGATTTAAAGAGCACCTTGCTCGTCTAACTTGTTAACGGCTTCTTCGGCTTGCTTGAGGGCTTCGTCAAGGTTATCTTTTGAACTTATGTTAACTGTTTTTAATATATCCTCGGCGGCCTTGGCGTAGTTGGAGTCAGCTGGGAAGATGGTGACATCGATCTCTGCAGTTTCGCCCAAGATGTAATAGTTGAGTGATTTAAGCGATTCTTTGCCCTCAATAAGCTGACCATTATAGCGTAGTACTTTGCTGCCGTTGATCTTGGTTTCTTTAAAATTGCCAAACGAGAATGCAGAATCCGCTCCTTGCTCGGAAAGCAACTCCTTCTTTCTACTGGCTAGATCTTTGCTTAGTGTGAATCGTTCATAGCCAACGATATCAAACGCCATTATCACGTAGTCGTTCGCGATCGAGGAGTTTAGCACTTTAAGTAATTGTGAATCTGTTACTTCGAGAGCATTTAGGTCGATACCGTCGCGGTCTTTGACTTGCCGGATAATTGAGGCGTTGCGTGGACCACCGATCTCGAGAGTGTAGAAGCTGTCTTCGTAGCGTGAGTCATTCACAGCCCAATCGGCAGGAAATTGCAATGCCACCTCGCCATGGGTGGTTATGTAGGTCACGTCATCGGATTCGACGACCTTTTCCTCGCGCCGTGTATATGCAATTTCCCAGAGCGCCGTGCCCACGGCTATAGCAACAATAAACAAAATCACTCCGCGTATAAGGCCATCTTGTGCTTTTTGCAATTGAGTCATATATCTATGCAGTGTACCATCTTTACATCCGCATAAACAGATGTCACGCCTTTATGAATTGTGTTTACACGACTACCCTGTTTCAGATGTGAAAACAGTTGCCTAAACGGTATTTGGTTCATATTTTAAAGCCTCAAAACAACCTTGACACATAAGCATTATTCTGCAAAAATCAACTCGTTGTTTGCAAAACGCTTATTCTAAAACCGAATAAGAAAAATAAACAGTCAAACACTTTTGGTGAGTCATGAGGAATATTGCTTTCGGGTGTGGAGCCTAGGAAGACATTTTGCTGTTAAGCTTACTCGCCATTTGGGAGGTTACATGTCAATTACTGTGCAAGTAGTTTCGACGCGCAAAAGAAGAATTCAGGTAATTAAAGTTCCAGCTTATTGGCAACTTTATATACCTACCGACATAAAAAAGTAGTAGTCTTACTATTTGCAATAAAAATTTGCTGCGTCGTGTCGTCTATGATTGAATGCATAAAATAAGCATGTCATTTTAAGAGTATCACTATGCAGCAATCCAATTCAGACAAAGAAATAAATCAGCCCGCCGAAGTTGGCGAGCCAATTGATGCATGCAACAACTACTTAATTTGCGATAACTGCCAGTATTATCCACTTCGTCCAATGCATGGGCACTATGTTTGCGATGCGTGTCATATGCCAACAAAGTGTTGCGAAGGCATGCCGCTCGATATTGCCTAGCGGCATGCCCAAGATCGTGCGATCTACTGGTCTTTCTTTTCGTCAGTTGTAGTTTTGTCGGTTGTAGCTTCAGCAGACTTGTCTTTAATGAGCTGGTCGATTGCTGCCGAAATTTCATCAAAGCGTCGGAAGGTAAGTTTTTCGCCATTCAGGAAGATAGTCGGGGTAGAATCAACACCAAGTTTTACGCCACTGTCTAGATGACTGTCGATGTAGTTAAAGATGTCTTCACTTTGTACATCTGCGCGAAACTTATCCATGTCTAGCCCAAGTTGTTGCGCGTAGTCTTCGAAGCGCTTGGCGGCATCGGCAGTCGTTAAACCACTTTGCTCCCGCGACCAGCTTGGCTGGTTTTGGTAGAGTAAATCGTGCATTTCCCAGAATTTGCCTTGTCGAGCAGCTGCCTCGGCGGCACGGTGTGCGGCGGTTGCGTTCGGGTGAATCCTTGAAAGTGGATTGTGTCGGAAAATGACTGTAATATCATCGCCGTATTTCTGTTCGATCTTTTTTAATTCAGGGAAAAATCCATAACAAGCAGGACATTCAAAGTCGCCATATTCGATAAGTGTCACGCCCTTTTTGCCTTCACCCTTATAATGATCGGCCGGCTGTACCTCGGTTTGACCGTCTTTTGCCTCGCCCGTTTGTAGTTGCATAGGATCACCAATGAATCCTTTGCCAGTAGCGTCCTTATTGCCAAACAAAAAGACTGCAGCCACAAAGGCAATAGCCATGCCAGCTATAAGTAATAAGAATTTTTTGTCGTTCACGCTTGTGTTATACCCTTTCTCCTAAGATAAATACCCGTTTCTTTGCACCGTTATAATACCATCATTTAGGGTCTTGTACACATGGTTTGTGCCGTCGCAACGCGCCGTTTCAATCGGCTGGCTTCTCAAGGCGACTTAACTTTTGGGCGTAGTGAGTACGGAAAAGAGACCATGGCTATGCCACTTTGTAAACACACTGACTCTGTTTGCAAAGTGGCATAGCCATGGTCTCTTTAGTTGAGCTGACAAATATAACCACAAAGCCGCTAGCCGAGCCGCAAAGACACACATTTGTCACGTATGCATAACTAGTATTACGCGTGCATTTACGTTACGATATACATAATATGAGTGGACTCATTTTCGTCTTGTTTCTGCTGCTGCTTCTTGCACTCCTGAGCGTTATTGGCGGGGTTATGCTCAGCCTTTTCTCGGTTTCGCTTTTCGAAATCCGAAGACGTGCAGCTGAGGGTGATGTGATCGCCAAACTTGCGTATCCTGTCTGTTCGTACGGTAACGAATTGCTGGTTGTTTTGTTTAGCTTGAATGCAATTGTGACAGTCATGACGGTGCTTGCGATCAATAGTGTGCTGGGTGGTAACTGGTTTGGCACCATCATTGTGATGTTACTTTCGACGTTAATTATCGTCACCTTTGGGCAGTTGATTCCGCGCATCTATGCGGCACCAAAGGGTTTGGCGTTTGGCTCAAGGTTCGCGCCATACCTGCTTAAAATTGTTCGATATGGGCGGCGCGTTGTACGGCCAATTGCAAAACAACTCGACAAGGCGGATGCAGGCTACCAACTTGGCTTTCATTCGAGCCAAGAACTTATTAAGCTGCTGGGCGAGCACGAACATTCTAAGGCAAGCACGCTTTCTGAGTCAGAGATTGATATTATTCGCGGCGCAATTACATTTGGCGACAAGCTAGTGAGTGACGTCATGACCCCTCGCAGCGTAATGGTGACGATTTCTAAGGACGAAGTGGTGAGTCCGCGTGTGCTCAAAGAGCTGCACGACTCGGGCCATTCGCGCTTTCCTGTATACGACAAAGCTACCGACGAAGTTGTGGGTACGCTCTTTTTGCGCGAGCTCCTCGCCAAAAAAGCTGCAAGTTGTACGGTCGGTCACTCTATGTATCGAAAGGTGTTTTTTGTAAACGAGGATCAAACGCTCGACCATGTGCTGCACGCATTCTTAACCACTCAGTGGCATATGTTTATGGTGGTTAATCGTTTTGGTGACATTACGGGACTCGTAACCATTGAGGATGTGATCGAAGAGATTATGGGACGCGAGATTGTCGATGAATTTGATCAATACGAAGATTTGCAGCAAGTGGCTGCCTTGCAAGCCGCTAAGCGTTACGGCAAAGCAAGCGCAAAACAATTGGTCGGACCTACCGAGCCGAGCGAGCCCAAAGAACTGGACCCTAAGCCGGCTGCTAAGCCGCATTAAGCAAGAACTTCAATGTTGCGTCAACATCTGCTGGCATAACCCCTGTTAATTCGATATACTAGCCCAGATACTAAAATCACGCGGAAGGAAACGCACATGGTTGAGAGAACACTGATTGCTGACGCATCGTCTGCAGCTGGCAAGCCATTGACCGTCAAAGGTTGGCTGCATAAAAAACGTAAACTCGGTGGCTTGAATTTCATTAATCTGCGTGATCGTTCTGGCGTGCTTCAAATTTTGGTCGAGGACAAGGCCGAGATCGAGAAGCTGCGTGGTCTGCAACTCGGCACCGTTCTAACAGTTACGGGTACTATTATTGACGACGAACGGGCGCCAGGTGGCGTAGAAATGCATGACCCAACTCTTGAGGTTATTGTTCCAGTGACTGAAGACCTGCCCATTGAGATCGATAAGCCGATTGACCACAAATCCGAAAACTTCGACACGCTCTTTGAATATCGCGCGCTCAACGTACGCAACATCAACGAGCAGAAGATCTTCAAGGTTCGTTCGCTTTTGCTGAGCTATATTCGTGAATATTTTTTGCAAAACGACTTTGTTGAAATCAACACGCCAAAGCTGATCGCAGGCGCAACCGAAGGTGGCACTGAAGTCTTTAAACTCGACTACTTTGGCAAAGAGGCGACTCTCGCACAATCGCCACAGTTCTATAAGCAGATGATGGTGGGAGCTTTCGAGCGTGTGTTCGAGATTGGCCCAGCTTTCCGTGCTGAGCCAAGCATGACCACACGTCACGTAACCGAGTGCACCATGCTCGATATGGAAATGGGCTTTATTGAATCACACGAAGACGTGCTGCAAATGACCGAAGGCCTTGTTAACTATGCCGTCAACAAGCTATGGGACGAGAACGAAGCATTGATGAAGTCGATGAACGTCCAAAAACCAAAGCTGGTTGATCATTACCCACGCATTACCGTCGACGAAGTGCATGAGCTCTACACCAAGGCAACCAAAGACGACACCACAGCCGAGAAGGACTTAACACCAGCCGAAGAGCGTTGGATCACCGAATGGGCTAAGAAGAATCATAATTCCGAAGCCGTCTTTGTAACCGAATTTCCAATTGAGGCAATGAAGTTCTACCACATGCGTCATCCAGACAAAGCCGATAAGGTGATGTGGGCAGACCTTATTTACCGCGGTACCGAGCTCGCTACTGTGCCACAGCGCGAAAACAACTACGAAAAGCTTGTGCAACAGATCAAAGACAAAGGTATCGACCCAACGCACCCAGGTTACAAGTACTACCTCGATGCCTTTAAGTATGGCTTGCCACCGCACGGCGGCTTCGGCTTTGGTATTGACCGATTTGTACAGAACACGCTTGGCCTCGGCAATATCAAGGAAGCGATTCTGTTCCCACGCGACCTCAACCGCCTAGCACCGTAAATTTGCTTAATGGCAAAACAGCCTTGGTTCATCTGATCCAGGGCTGTTTGTTTTGAAAGAATTTTAGTCTCTGTAAAACCAGATTGATGCTAGAATAAAGTAAACAAGAGCCGTCTTCAGGCTCCCATAATCAGGTTACATACGTGGTGGCAAAAAAGAAATCCGACAAAGAGAGCGCTCCCAAAAAACGGGCTAAAAAGTCTGTCGCTAGCAGTAAAGCGAAGTCAAAAGCCAAGGCTGCCAAGCCGCGAGCAACTAAGCCGAAGAAGAGCGATAAGTTAGAGATTAAGATTACTCGTTGGGACAAAAGCCCGTACGAGGATGAATCGCTGGCCGAAGACAGTGCGGTATCGAAGCGTACAGAAGTATCGACTGATGCAGTCCCAGAAGCACCAAGCGAAGTAGCCGAACATGATTCACTTGAGGCACTAGATCTGCCACCCGTAAAGCCTAAAAAAGCTAGCGTTGTTGTTACTAGCTCTGATGATACCGACGACTCAGCACGAATCCCGGCACAGAGCTCAGTAAAAAATCCAACCAAGAACACCATTTCAGTTACCGATAGTTCCGTAGCAGAGTCCGTGACGGTATCTATTGGCGAGCCTCAAATTGACGAAAAGCTTGATGCCAAACCTGAATCTACTACGATTTCGGTCGTCCAGGAAGAAAGCGATGTGGTCGCTCCAGCAGAACCAGAGCTAGGAAAAAGCACTGTTATTACTGTTTCGTCAGAAGATAGGGCAGAGGCGATCACCGTTCATCACGACGCCAAAGAAGCTACTGAACCAAAACCTGCGCGAATCATTGTTTCTGATGCCGATATCGAAGAATCTGAATCGATCACGGTTCATACTACTACGCCCAAAGAAGAACCTCCAATAGAAGAGGTACCTACTCCAGCGGTGCCCGTACGTATTAAGCCCGCAGTGCCAAAGCCTCAACCAATTGTTCCGCCGCTTACATCAACGCCGGTTGAGCCAGAACCAATCGAGCAAAAGCACGATAGCGACCTCGAGGCGATGCTTAGCGAAATGCAACCTGCAGAATCTGAGCCCGTACGCCAGCAACCTACAGAGCCTCAACAACCAGCTAAAACCGAGCCTATTCCGCAGCCTAAGCCTAGAAAAGAGCCGTTACTACAGCGCCTAAAGAAAAGCGTTCGAAGCTGGTGGAGCCAGCCAAGACACAAAGTAGCGCTGGCAGGTGTTGCTGGAGTTTTGCTGATTGTTACAGGTGCCTTGCCTGTAACTCGCTATCGTCTGCTTAACACAGTAGGCATGCGCACGAATGCATCGATCGAGATAGTTGATAGTCAGACCGGTCAGCCACTGAAGGGCGTTGAAGTGAAGGTAGCCAACGTTAGCACAACGACCGACGAACGCGGTTGGGCCGAGTTGCGCGAGATTCCGTATGGCGCCCAGAAGGTAGCTATCAGGAAGGGCGCGTACAAGGAACGCATTGCCACCCTGACGATAGGTCATGGGAACAACCAATTTAATGACCTTAAAATCGAGTCAAGCGGCATTCGTCGTACACTGCAGATTAGTGACTGGCTTTCGGGTAAACCGATTGCAGGTGCTCTGGCCGAATATGGTGAATACAATGCGCGCTCTAACGATGCCGGCGAAGCAACCGTAACCCTGCCTGCCGACACACCGGCGAATGGGGTAGTGATTAACATTAAGGCCGATGGCTATGCTTCTTCGGATGTGCAGTTAATTTCTGATGCGGGTGTGCAGTCCGTGACAATGGTAATTGGCCAGCCGCACTACTACGTGGCGAAGTCAGAGGATAGTGTCTATAACGTGTACAAAGTTAACGCCGATGGTTCAAATTCGGCACTCCTCTTACAAGGCACCGGCGATGAAGAAGATGATATCGCATTCGATGTAGCACCGAGTGGCAAGTGGGGTGTGCTTAGCGCGGCGCGCGATGCCGCCTCGGTAAATTCGGATGGATATGTTCTGCGTGGTCTGTTTGTGGTCGAGATGGGCTCGGACCAGCTAAAGAAGATTGACGAGTCTGAGCGGATCGACTTGGTCGACTGGGTTGGCGACACCATCATTTATGTTAAGGTACAAGCTGGCGCGAGCGGTCGCGACCCAGAGCGCTACCGGCTCATGTCGTACGACTTAACGAGCTCAAAGCAGATGCAACTTGCCACAAGTAACTACTTTAATGACGTGCTAGTTGCCGATGGATATGTTTTTTATGCTCCAAGTGATGCCTATAAAGACAACCCAGCGCCGTATCTTTTTAGGGTTAAAGCCGATGGCACCGATCAGGCGACGATCCTTAAGCGCAACGTTTGGAATATTGTGCGCACCGGCTACGATTCGCTGGTCTTTGATGCCGAACAGACCTGGTATTCCGGTACAGTGGAATCGCTCGATTACGCTAAGCTTGGCGAGCGGCCTGAATCGATCATAACCAAGCTGTATGCCAAGAGCCCATCGGGCAAGCAAGCAGCCTGGGTCGACTTTGCCAAGGACGAAGATTCACTTTACGTCTATGATGTCGAAACCAAACAGGATCGCTTGGTCCTAAAACAAGCAGGCATGCGCTACCCAGTGCGTTGGCTCGACGAGTCGCACCTTGTCTTTAGGGTAATGACCGAAACCGAACAAGCCGATTACATCGTGGCAGTTTCAGAAGACAATCCCAAGCCACAAAAAATCACCGATGTCGCTGGCGTGAAGGGCGTTGACGGCTGGTACTATTATTACTAGCCAATAGATTAACAAGGGGGAATATATGGAACTTTTAACCGAATAATAGATCGAAGCATTGCTAGCGGATATAAATGTAGCATGGTCGGTGGTTGGCGGGCAGGTGCTGACTCGTGTAATTCAAGCTTCGTACGCTGAGTGCGTCGCGCTCGTTAACGCCTTCGCGCAAATTGCTATTGCTATGAACCATCATCCAGAAATGCATTTGACCTACGATAAACTAGAAATCAGTCTGACCTCGCATGATGCGGGCGGACTTACCCAAAAGGATTTCGATTTTGCCAAGCGCGTCGACCAGCACACAGCCTGAAAATAAGCTCCAACCCACACAACCCCCCATTAGAAGGAGCCATTGGCGCAGGCGCATTAGCACGTTTTGCTTTCGCTTGCTTAAGCTCGTACCATTTTTAGCTCTTGCCGTTATAATCGCGTTGATCGCAAGTCTGTATGTGAGCTTTTGGCCGGGCGAGATATTGGTGAGTTTTTTGCCTCAGGCGATGATTGCAATGGCGGGTGCGGGCATGGTGTATGCCACCATTATCTTATGGATTATTATTCATCGCGGCCTGTCTCGATTTTTACGCCGCTATGGTTGGTGGCCACGAAGCGCGGTTATATTGTGCACCTTGCTTGGAACATACGTTTTGTTCGTGTCGTCGCACCTACTGGTGCCAACTTCCCTCAGCGCTCCCCCAGTGGTCGACACGGGTGATCGACTCAAGGTGTCGACCTTCAACAAGTTGTTCTCCAACCACAACTTAGAGAAAGATGCCTACTTCTTGCAATCCAACATGCCCCACATTATGGGTTTTGAGGAAATTGTCGCTGATGAGGTTGATTACGTTGGCGACGTGATGGACTATGAGTATCGCTACGTGTCGGAGTGTGACTGCTCGGCCAATGACACGGAGCTTGGGTTGGTTTCGAAGTATCCAATTGTCTATGCCAGCACAGAGTATTACCAGAATAACTCTGCTATTCTGCACGCACGCGTCCAGCTGCGTGACGAAA
>CAZHXE010000019.1:0-14714 GCA_964536005.1 uncultured Candidatus Saccharibacteria bacterium | reverse complement strand
ACAAAACCAAGACAGGTTGGCGCTGGCAAATCGTCATCAAAGCGCCACAACGAAATCATCTAATACAAATCATCCGCAGCCTGCCACCTAGTGGCTGGCAATTCGACCTCGACCCAACCAACCTACTCTAAATAGCGCAATCTTTGGTTCGCTCGGACAGCAACAGACTGGTATAATCTGTTCGATGGACAGAAACAATATCGTAACCCTACCGCACGACCGACTCAGGCAAAAATCCGAAAAAATCTCTCGCTTCGACGACGAGCTCGAGCGGCTTGTACAGAACATGATCAAAGCCTCACTTGACTGGGAGGCCTACCGCGAACACGAATTTTGCGTCGGACTCGCGGCTGTACAAGTAGATGTGCTAAAAAAAGTGGTAGTGTTGCGCGATAACCTCGAAAACAAACAAGATCGCGCCTTCACTGCAGTCATTAACCCTAAAATCATAAAGACGTATGGCATTCCCGAGGAAGATTACGAAGGTTGCTTATCGGTCTCGGATATTTATGGCCGAGTTCTGCGCTACCCCAAAGTTAAAGTAAAAGCGCAAACGCTTGAGGGCGATGAAGTACGCATCACGCTTGAAGGATTTTCCGCTCGGCTCATGCAGCACGAGATTGATCACACCAACGGCATAGTTTTTATCGACCACATCAAAGACAACCCAAAAGCGTTTTTCCGCCTTGAGCCCGATGGTAAGATCCGGCCACTCGACTACAAAACCGAGGTCATCAATGTCGACCACCTCTGGTAAGCAAACCCTAGTATTTCTGGGTAGCGGACCAGTCGGTCTAGCCTCCCTCGAATTTTTGCATGAACATTTTGAAATTGAAGCCGTCATTACTAAACCAGATCCGCAGAGCAGTCGAGCACCACGGCTCGTAGCCGACTACGCGCGCCAGCATCAGCTACCCCTGCTTCAGCCAAGCAACAAATTGGAGCTTGATACACTTACCCAAGCGGCACCATTTCGGGCTCGCTTAGGCGTTGTGGTGGACTACGGTATCATCATCCCACAAACGGTAATTAGTCGGTTTGAGCTTGGCATTATAAACAGTCACTTTTCGCTCCTACCAGAATGGCGTGGTGCCGACCCAATTACCTTCGCGATTCTAAGTGGCCAGGCAGAAACCGGCGTAAGTATTATGAAAATTGTTCCTGCGCTTGATGAGGGCGACTTATTGGCACAGCAGCGTCTAAGTATCGACCCTCATGAAACTACTGCAACGTTAACAGACAAACTAGTGCAGCTTAGCAACGACCTCTTGGCTGACGTACTTCCTAAATACCTGGATGGCCAGATTCAACCCTACCCGCAAGACACGACCCAGCAGGTTACATACTCACGTAAACTCGAAAAGTCTGATGGTGAAATAGACTGGAATAAACCCGCCGAACAACTCGAACGCGAGATTCGCGCTTATCTCGGCTGGCCAGGCTCCAAAACCGAAATTGCCGGCCGCCGCGTGACGATTTTGGAAGCGCAGGCAAACGATCAGTCAGGACCACTTGGCACGTTTAAGCGTGACAATAAGCACATCGTCGCCTACTGCAAAACTGGCTCGCTCGTCATTACACATCTAAAGCCAGACGGTAAAGGCGCCATGAGTGCCGAAGCATTCCTCGCCGGCACACCAAATATATAAAAACCCGCTTAGCGCTGCGTTTTATTGAGTGCGCGTAACTCAACCTTCATACGCTCAAGCTCATCACTAATAATTTGCTTGTAGTTTGGTAGTCGCTCTTCGAGCCAGGCTTCATCAGGCATGACCGATTCATCTTCCAGATCTTGCGCCATCTGGTCGCTGAAATGCTCTGTTAGCGCATAAAGAACTCTGCGCTCAGCAACAGCAGTCATCATCTTTAGAATCTCTTGCTCTTGCTCGGGACTCATAAGCTTAAAGCCGGCATCTTTCAAGAAAGTAGCGTCGATGGTATTCATGCTTTAAACACTCACCGGTTCGTTATCGTTAAGTCCAAGTTCATCGCGCATTCTGCGAACAGCCTCATCACGCTGCCTTACGGCTTCAATCCGGCGATTACGTGCTCGCCAGTTCAGAGAGCCACCTTCGCCAAACATAGCGCGTCGGTTTGCGTCCCTAAGCGTGCGTGTATCGGGAAGTGGAATACCAAAACGATCCGATAAATCACGAGCTTGTGCCATGATTCTTTGCGCCTCGCGATTACCTGCGTCGGAACCACGCTGTTCAAGCCTAGCTGCACGAAGCACCATGTCCTCTAACGCACGCGGCCTGGCATCGCGGTGCATCCACTCGCCTACGGCGCTGTTGTTAAAACGCTCACCAACTCTTGCGCGCGAACGAACCCGGTTAAACGCGCCAATAGTGCCACGCAAAGCTTCTGGGCTACTGAACTGGCCTGAACGAGCATCAAGTGATCGAGCCAAGGCGGCGAACCGATCGCCACGATCTTCCATAGCTTCAATCTGTGCTCTAAACGCATCGTTTTCGGCACGTAGGTTTTCTGCATTGCTTTCGCTTGCGTACACTGCTTCACGCTGCGCATCAGCACCACGCGAGCCTCGATACGCCGTTCGCGCGGCCGCTCCGCCCGCAATTACTAATCCAGGCACGCCTCCAATCGCAACGCCAACGGCGCCGGCCAAAATGGTCGTTCGTCGCTTGCTCATTCGGGAAATGGCGCTTGCAATTTGTTGTGAACGATTTTCAGCAAAGTATTCCGTTTCAGCCAAGCTGAGTTCCAAATGCTCACGCGCAACTAGGTTATTCTGCGCGTTTCGTATCGCCGCGCCCACAGCATCTGGGTCAGTTTCGCCAGTCATTCTACTTCCAATCGCAATGGTCTGCAGATCGGAATATTCCTCAAGGGCCATTTCATAATGCACACGTGCGGCGGCGATTTGCTTGACTTCAGCATTCACGAATGGAAGTCGCACATTCTCCTGTACAGGCTGGCCAGTAGCCCGGTCAACCACTATAACTGCGCCAGTTGACGGGTCGATATGCAGGTCCCTGCCTCGACTGTCTGCATCCTGCATTGCGGCACGGTACTGCTCAGCAAATGTATCGATAGCATCACCATGGCTGCCTCTGCGCCGATACGTAGCCTCCACTTGCGCCATATGCTCTCTGGCGCGCACCATCACATCTTGAGCTTCAGCGCGCATATACTGATTCTCGCGTGCTTCCGCAAAACTGTTGCCAATGTAGCGACGAAGTTCATTAGCCTGATCAACGGTCATAATACCCTTATCAACATACGCCCCGATCAGCTCGTCCATGACCGCGGCATTCCGATCAAACGCTTCAAAATCATCGCCCCAAAGTGCTGTTTCCATGTCATTAGAAAGCTCGGCAACAACCGGCTCCAGGTCGTGCTCATCAAGAACCTCAAGCAACTCCGGCGAGATGCCATAGGCAGCTGCATCAACTTCAAGGGCTGCGCGATACTCTTCTGGTGTCATTTCTGGTTCATCATCGCCATCTAGGGCTTCACCAACAGGAACTAGTGGCTGCGGATCTGCATCGTCAATGCCACTATCCTCGCCATTACCTCCGTGAATTTCAAATACGCTTGGGTGATCTGTGTCAAAACGCGCGTCCAAAGAACGTGGCTGAATGCCTAGCTCGGCAATCTGCTCTGGCGTCAATGCGCCAAACACTGCATCGTTTATGTACTGGTTAAAGTGACGGCGCGATTCATCATCAAGTCCTAACTCAAAGTCCATAGTGGCTACGCTAGCAGAGTCGCTAATGCGATCTAATGCATCGCGCATAGATTCGATATCGTTCCTTTGTGCTGCTTGCTCAAGCGCCCGCAAATCAGTTGAAAAAGCGTAGTACATTTGATGGGCTTCGATCTCCGCTGCAATTGGGTTTACTGCTTCAGCACCCGTCTCATGATCATCTGGACCAGGCGCGGCCTCACCATCGTCTAGTACTACAGTCTGAGCATGTTCTTCATCATCAAATTGTAATATTACTACTTCTGGCGCTTCATTGCCTGAATCCGTATCAGCTGCGACTTCACTGGTTGCCGCTCTGTCATCATCCACTGGTTCTGCTTCGATAACTTCATCACCCATCGGCTCCTGTTCGTACAAAGGATATGCCTGCTCTAGCCGACTTGGCTGTCCGGAGATTGCTGTAGCCGGACCATAAACTACATATGTAGCCGGGTCGACTTCAGGAGGTACTTTACTATGGAAGTTTTCGCGTGCACCTTCTTGCGAGTTAAAGCAAGAATTTGCCGCAAAGACTAATGCGTCAAGCTCTTCCCGAGCAAGCGCATGTCCCGGTGTTCCTGAATGGACAACGTCTAGTAATGCATCAATTTGCGCACGCGCAGCGTTGGTCTGCCTACCACTGCGTCCATCGGCGTAATCGCGGGCTAGGTGTGCCATGCTTCTTTCAATTGCAAACGCAGTCATAGGATATATACCGGCATTCTGCAGTTGCAGGCGTGCTTCAACAGGCACGTCACTAACCGGCATATGAGTCTCTCCCTCTCCCACAACTCGCAATTTGGGCGGTCCAGTCTGCGCCAAAACTTCCGCAATACGCTCTGGATTATCAGAACCTGCAATTCCGCGCTCCACTACATAGTCGACTGCGTTAGAAAACGCCTCTTTTTGATCATTATTAAAGCCACCCAAGCGCATCTCGTGCGCTGCTCGCGCCGTTGCCTCAAGCCGTGCCGCATTAGCAATTTTATGCTCGTTACCCTCTTGCATTTCCTGTAGCATATTGGCGTATATGACAGTGAACATTGCGGCATCCTCAGGCTCGATAGCGCCATCAAGAAGCGTGTTGATTTCGGCCATTGTCTGAGCTACTTCTGGTGACTCAAACTGCTCTACTCCAAGCCCCATAACGTCGGCAAGCCGTCGCGCCTCGTTAGAGTACTCTGATCCACTTTCAATAGCCCCCAAATTGTTTTCAGGTCCGCCATTTTGTCCATCGTTATATGTCTCGGTCACAGCCATAATTAACTCTCACACCCACAGGAGGTTATATTAGCGAAATAATAGCATAAATAAGTCAAAAAATCAACCTTAAGCAGGGTTTTTACACATCTATTCGACCTACGACTGCGAAGCAGCCAATATGTCCTGGGCATTGGCACGAATTTCCTGTTTGAGCGCACCGAGTTCAGCCTCCACCACCTGCTTGTAGTTAGGGAAGTTCGTCTCCAGCCACTGCAAAGCACCCGTGTCGTTATCTGTGTTTGCCAGTTCTTCAAATTCATCTAGCTGAGCGTTACTCATCTGGGCCGCAAGCGTCATACCCACTCGAATCTCTAGAGTCTCGTACACGTGCTTGAGTAGACGATCCTTTTCATCTTGAGGTAGTGCGCCCAGACCAACTTCATCGAGCAATGTATAATCAATTTTCAGCATATAGGTTTATTTCTCCGTTAAAAATAGTATACCAGCTACACGAGGCATTTTTAAATTGCCAGGCACACACTTCACCTCTAAAAAAGCAGTAGTAAAATTAAGATGACTGCAACAGCAAGTACGACACCAATCGCCTGCACGCTCGTATCGGATATGTCATCGTCATTATCGTTAGACGATGCGGCAACGGAGGTATTCGCTGGGCGCGCGAATCTTTCACCACCATACCGCTGCGACAAAATCTGCCCAACCGAAGCGGGAGCGCCCCGACCAGCCATTGCGGTAGATGTTTGAGGAATGCGCTGCACAACCTGCAGCTCTTGTTCCTCGCCAAAAGCAGCCTGCGCTACTCGTTCAAAATGCTCTGTATATTCCCGCTCCTCTTCCCGCATAAGGCTTGCTGGTGTCATCACGGGGACCGCTGATTCCGCTGTATGAGTTACCCTCGGCGAAGCCTGCAAAGTTTTGCGAGTTTCTTCCGGTCTAGCCTTAGGAGGTCTCACGGCAGGCTTGTCTGCATCTTGAGCTGGCTCAGACTCCAACATCTCGTAAGCCAATGGTTCTTCTTCAATCTTCGTTTTTGGGGTTGGATGCCGCATGGTCACTTGCGCGTGAGCCGTTGACGCTTGCTCAATCTGAGAGGAAGGACGAGCATCAGGTGCGCGAGCGATTACTGGCTTGTCAGTCGTCGCATGTTTCATGAGCGCCTCTAGAGGTGGCGCTGCAGTGCTCGGTGCAGTTCTATTTGCAACAGCCTGAACGGGTTGTTGAGTTCGCTCATCGGCACCAAGTCTCTCTGGCGCTGGTTGTACTTGCGTCACAGATGGTGTGGTAAATGCATCAGAATATGGCAACCTCGCCTCCAAAGCTGTGCGCCGATCTGCTTCGCTCCTCACTTCAGAACGCAACAACTGGTTCTGGCCTTCAACCTGGTCCATTTGGCTCTGCAAGTGCGCACGTTCCTGCCGGTGCTCTCGCTCCAGTTTGTTCCGAGTTCGACGCGACCCGATGTACCCTCCCAGTAGCGCAGCTGTAAGCAATTGCCCAGGAGTTGCACGGTGGATGTAATGCACGACCCCATGCTGCTCTTCTCTGCTTGCCCCACGAGGCACAAATCGCGCGGCAAATTCACTATGACTATTTGGTTCGTATGGGCCATCCATACCAAAGGCACCACCTTCATGGGGTGCACGTGGTGGCAAATTACCGCTTTCGCCGCCTGTGGTGGCAATACTGTTCACTGGCCGTCGAAATTCTACGGGTCGAGACTGCGTAAGAACTTGAGTCTGCTCATCTGATACAGCGCCTAAACCATGACGGCTCTTAGGTGGTTCCGTTTCGAGTCTGCCTTTACTAGGTGGTGTTTTATCATACATTTCTACGGCGAGATGACTCCGGGCGTTGCGCTGGAAACCTGCAGCAACCTCATTCACAAATTCTTGGGTGTTTCTATCCGTTTCTGTGGCCGCCGCCTCCTGTTGCAACTCAGTGTGATCGGCCAGATGCAGGTGTTCTTCGACAAAGTGCAAGAACCGACCGCCCGCGTCCTTAAAGCGCTGCGCTACAATCATATAAAACTCTGTACGCTCCTGCTCTGGCAGCTCCATGAGTTTGCGCTGTTGTTCAGTCTCAAAATCATCAATCTCAACCTGTTCGGCATCGCGCTCATCGAAGGCCTGCTCTATCCAAGATGCTTTAGGTTGTTCACGTTTCAAGTCCTCTTCGTCGTGAGCAGCAAAAATACCCTTAAAAAACTGAACGAATCCTCGCTCTTCCTCGGGTATTTCCTCTGCCCGCCGCTCTGCCTCTTCGCGCTTATGGTGCTTGCTTTGCAGTCGATGCAGCAATTTATCGCGCCACGACAAAACCTCGCCGCCTGCGCGTCTTTCTTCACCTTCCCCACCAACCTCGATGTTACCAAAGACAGTGTTCTCAGCCATGTTGACCTGCTATCTCTTGTGCTTAGTTATCTATGCCCAAAAGCAAGAGTCTTGCGCAACCAAGCATCGCTACAGCTTACGCTGCACGATCTGCCGAGTTATTACATCAATGCGATCACCAATTTCAAGCGTAACTTTTGAATGCGTCTTCAGCGACAAACCGCACATGTCGCCTTCGAGCGCCTGCTTAACTTCTTCAGACTGCTTTTGTACTTTGACAATTTCCGCCTCGGCTAATTCTTCACCGCCTCGTGAAATCCTAGCAGTTTGTCCGGAAGCAATCTTGCCTTTAGTTACTTCGCCGCCGCAAATGATGCTATCGCGCTTTGCAAGAAAAACTCCCTTCACAATCAACCGACCCACTTCGGTCTCAATTACTTCAGGTGCAAGCAGTTCCGACATGTTCTCTTTAATGTCATCAAGTAACTCATAAATAACCCTAAACACGCGCACCTGCACACCCTCGCGAGCAGCCAGCTTTTTAACACCGATAGGCACATCGACATTAAAGCCGTAAATTACTGCATGTGAACTAGCGGCCATGGTAACGTCACTCTCGTTGATTCCACCCACACCCTTGCCAACAACCCGTGCAATGACCTCACTGCTTTCAAGAGCAGCCAAGCTGTCGACGACAGACTTGAGCGAACCTTGGACATCAGATTTAATAATCACATTATATGGCTGCTGGTCGCGCTTCTTGTCGATCATGGCGATCAGATCAGTGGAACTCATCTGTAAGCGGTCAGTGCCATCTGTGGTCGCATTTTCTTTAGACTTTTGCCGTGCAATCTTCTCGTTTGTTTCCGCCAAGAATGGATCACCAAAGCGCGGGACTGACTTAAATCCGGATATAATAACTGGAGTAGATGGCCCTGCCTCGGTTAGGCGCTGACCCTTTGTGTCTTCCAGTGTGCGTATTTTTGCGTATGATCCGCCGGCTACAATAAAATTACCGGGCTTAAGTATACCGTGCTCAACTAAAGCCGTCGCCACTGGACCGCGACCCTGCTCCATGTGTGCTTCAACGATAATGCCCTCAGCCGGTACGCCTTCGACATCTGCCTTCAGTTCTTCAACATCTGCGACCAGCAAAATCATCTCGAGCAATTTATCGATGTTAGTCTTTTGAAGAGCCGACACTTCAACTGCGATTGTGTCACCACCCCACTCCTCAACTAGCAGCTTCTTCTCCGACAGCTGTTGCTTAACGCGATTTGAGTCGGCGCCTACTTTGTCGATCTTGTTGATAGCAACAATGATCTTTACGCCGGCGTTTTGCGCGAAGCGTATTGCTTCCTCGGTTTGTGGCTTTATGCCATCATCGGCGGCAACGACAATAATCGCTACGTCGGTTAGCTCGGCACCGTGTTGTCGGAGTGCAGCGAATGCCTCGTGACCTGGAGTATCTAAAAAGGTAATCTGGCGGTTATTGAATGTGATCTGATATGCCGAAATGTGCTGGGTAATACCACCAGCTTCGCCCTTTGCAACATCTGACTCACGAATAGCGTCCAGAAGCGAGGTTTTGCCGTGGTCAACGTGACCCATGACAGCCACAACTGGTGGGCGGGTAACAGCCTTATCACTTACTTGGTGTTTTGGTCGATGTGTTACCTCTTGTGACACATCTTTCTTCACGAGTTCAACGTCTGCCTTAATCTCTTGAGTTACGATCTGTGCAGTGTCAAAATCAATTTTCTCGTTCACCGTAGCCATCACGCCGTTGCGCATGAGCTCGGTAATAAGTGTGGTTGCAGGAATATCTAATTTGCCAGCCAGCTCACCGACGGTAATCACTTCATCTATTTGTATGGTCTTTGTATCGCTCATTGCTACACCCTTCTTCGTTGTCAGCGAATTACCATCGGTCTCTTGGCAGGTTTATTTACTATTTCTTCTTAAGGCTCAGGCTAATCTTGCGTCCTTCGCGGTCAATTTCCAGAATTGTAAATTCTTTTTTCTCTTGCAGCTTAAAGATCTTTTCTGGATCCACGCCGTCACCAGTACCTAGCTCAGAAATATGCACTAATGCCTCAACGGCTGGGCTGATCTGAATGAATGCGCCAAAAGGTGTGATGCGTGTAACGGTTCCTTCAACGCTGTCACCCTTGCTGTACTTTTCGACTTCCTTCACCCATGGATCTTCTTGCATCTGCTTAAGACTCAGGCTAAGGCGATCTTTGTCGATAGCAATAATCTTCGCCTCGACGATGTCATTTACCTTAACGTAGTCGGATGGGTTCTCAACACGATCCCATGAAATTTCAGAAATGTGGATTAAGCCTTCAATGCCGTCAACGTTTACAAAGGCACCAAAGTCTACCACGCCAGTAATTGTACCCTTCACGACATCACCGATCTTAAGCTCTTCAAAACGAGCTTGCATGTCATCGCGAATCGCTTCCTTCTCGGAGAAGATCAGCTTGTTCTCTTTGCGACTGACATCAAGAATACGAACCTTGAGGGTTTTTGCAGTTAGCGCATTTAAGCGCTGCAGGATTTCGTCCTTGTCGGCACCAGCAACCCGTGGATAGTTATCGGCAGACAACTGCGACACAGGTAGAAAACCTCGGATTCCTTCAAGTTCAACCAACAAACCACCACGGTTTGCATCGTACGGTTGGATATCGATCGACTCTTGCGCTTCAAAGATACGCTCAAGCTCGTCCCAGCCACGATCCTTGGCAGCTTTCTTCATGCTGACGATCGAGAAGCCTTCTTCGGTTTCTGGATCGATAACGCTCGCTGAAACAGTCTGTCCAACTTCTAGTTTCTGACCACGACTAATTTCACGGCGAATTACTAAGCCGATTCCATTTGCACCAAGGTCTAACCAGACCTGATGTTTCTTGACTGCCATGACGCTGGCTTCAACCACGTCACCGACACTCAACTGCTTTACTGGTTCTTGCGCCAGTAACTCATCCATTGTTATTGTTTTAGACTCATTTGACATATGTTATTTCTATGCTCCTTTTTGCCTGACCTCACTAGGGCTCTTAAGCTACACATACTGGCATACATGCATGAGCGCTACTGAGGGCAGGCAATCGTCGGTCTTCCGTCTAATGAAGACCTAGCCAACCCAAAAGTGACCACCTACGGTCACGCTGACTTAATGCTTATTCTACCCTCTTGGCTAACAGATGTAAACCCCTGTTTTCAATCAAGCGATTCGCACGCGACCGCTGCAAAGAAAATTAATCACGTTTTGCGCTAAGCACTGCACGGGCTGCGCCATACGCAACGACAGGCAGAACCATAAGCCAACCGAGACTCGCACCAGTTGACGGCAAGGCGTCAGTGTTTGTACTAAGGACATGGCCTTCGGTGTCGGCAGCAGCGCTACCACCAGTGTTAGGAGTAACAGCAGGCGTGTCTTCTTCGTCGTCTGGAGCGTCGGTAGTATCGGTACCCGTATTATTGTCGTCCGCACCATCATCTGTAGGAGTTTCGGCCTGCCCATTACTGGTGTCAGGCGAAGTATCCTCATCGGTATCGTTTGTGTCTTCGGCGGGCGTTTCTTCGCTATCGTTGTTGTCATCAAGCTTGGTGTCTTCAAGTGCAATCGAGTTACGCGTACCATCGCCAATCGTGTCGTCGTTATCGCTCGCCAGCCGCACCACAAACCATACTGCAGCCACCAGTAAAGCAAACGCCACAACTATAGCTATAATTCGCCCAATATATGAGCCATACGATCTATATTCTTGGTTGTACTGATCATCCACGTAAAAACACTCCTTTTTAGCCTGTATTATTCCCGCTCACGTTTATATTTATTATACATTTAAAGTCAATTTATTGCAAATACTTCCCCTTGGCCGAATCCGTGTATAATAAACCTAACAACCATGTATATTGCAGTAGATATTGGAGGGACAAAAACACTCGTTGCCATCTTTAATGACGATGGTGAGTGTCTCCGTTCTCAAAAACATAAAACCGAAACAAACTTCGAAAGATTCATGGCACAGCTTATTCGCGAAATCGAAGCAGTGGCTGCCGAGGATCGAATCGACGCGATAGCAGTTGCCGCGCCTGCCCTCATCGACTACGACCAAGGCATTGCTAAGTCGTTTGGCAATTTAGACTGGCAAAATGTGGATATCACTAGCCCTCTCAAACAGACTTTTACGGATAAAGTCTTACTCGACAACGATGCGAATTTTGGTGCACTTGGCGAAGCTAACCTGGGTGCGGGAGTTGGACACGAAACTGTTCTGTACATAACCCTTAGTACCGGTATTGGCACTGGTGCAACCTTTCAAGGCAAGCTCACGCCAATTCTGCGTCGTAGCGAAGGTGGTATGATGCAGTTCCCCCACGATGGCAAGCTGACCGTTTGGGAAAAGTTCGCCTCTGGTAAGGCATTCTTTGAAGAGTATGGTCTGTACGGCGCAGATGACGACAAGCCTGAAGACTGGAAGGCCTGGGCCGAAGATGTAGCGCTTGGCTTGGTTGAGATGATGGCAATCATCCAGCCAAATATAATTGTGATTGGTGGCAGCATGGGCGTACACATCCACAAGTATCACGACTTTTTACAGGCTGCAGTTCAGCGCAACCGAGGTAGAACAGTTGACATGCCGGTTATTATTGGCGCAAAATTCCCCGACACCGCAGTCATAAACGGATGCTATGTGGCATGCAAACAGAACTTTCAGATCTCGAACTTATAAATAAAATCCGCGCCGACTATACAGACCGCTACACATTCAAAAAAAGCAGCGTATTCTTTTGGTCCTCTGCCGACAATACAATTCACTACTCTGGCGCAAAATCGCTTGGTAGGCTTGGACCATGGACTCTCCTCCACGAACTTGGCCATGCCGAACTACAACACACCTCATACCGCGATGATTTAGAGCTCCTAATGATGGAAGTAGCCGCCTGGCAAGAAGCTAAACGCCTTGCCCAAAGCTACGGCGTCAGTATCGACGAAGAACACATCGATGCGTGCCTTGAAAGCTATCGTCAATGGCTTCATACAAGGAGTCAGTGTCCCAACTGCAGAATGCATGCGTTTCAATCCGAATTTACAACCTACGAATGCCACAATTGCCTTACAAAATGGCAAGTGCCTGCCTCCCGAATGTGCGCAGTGCGAAAAAGGCGCGTCAGCTAACACTTTGCTGGAATTAAAAAGCGACTCTACAGAGTCGCTTTTTAAACGCATGCCTAAATCTGACTAGGCTGCAATCTGGTCATCGGCAACCTGTACTTGGCTTGCGCCAGCTACTGTTGCAGCTGCTGATGTATCAGCTTTCTTACCACGTCGGCTCTTTAGGCCACCTTTGCGTCCCGCTTCGCGAGCAAGCTCACGGTTAGCTGCAAAGCCACCAGTTGTACCTACGCGACCACCTTTAGCGCCAATTTCAGCGTAAAAGTTAGTACCGTAGAGTTCTTTATTACGAGCAGCGGCCTTCTTGCCACCAGCTGTAGTTCCTGCCATAAGGTTGATCTCCCATGATCCCACCCCTTATGTTTAGTTCTATTCGATACATTTAAACATTCTTAAGCGCTAATGTCAATATTTACATAAGTATTTTTAGTTTTTTAGTATGTTTTAGCTCACTGGCACACATATGAACCCCGGTGTATAATGGGCTTACGCTTCAAAAAACAAACATAAAAATAGGGCAATCGTTTGTTTACGATTACAGGAAAGCATCAGCCGACTGCGTCGTTGCCGAATGTTAAAGGGCACAAGACATCTGTCAACAGCGCTCACGCGCATCTACTCCGACTAAGTTTAGGAGTATTGCTATTTTTACTTCTTACAAATCTCGGTGCTATGACTATTATGCAATCTCGAACCGCCCCCTTCACGCGCATAAACGGTATACGAATGGGATTAGTGTCGCACGCTGCTGCGGCTAGTAGAGTTCAGTCGCTCATGGCTAACATGCCGTTAACCATACATATTGACGACAAAATAATACAAACCACTTACGGCGACCTGGGCATCACCATTGACGAGGACGCTACCAAAGAACAGATTGAGTCAATACACGCTCCATCCGCCGTTCCCCTGCTTCAGATGTTTGCGAATGGAGTGGTTAACATCATCCCCGTCTATACATTCGACGACAATAAGCTGAACACCGCCCTTAAAGACGATGTTCCAACTATAAAAAAGCCTGCTACATCTGCAAAATTAGTCATTCCTTACCTCGAGAAGAACCCCATGAACATCACTGCATCAAAAGCAGGTGAAGCACTGAACGTCGACATAGCAGTTGAACAGATAAAAGCTGCAGTTGAAAACAGCACGAGCACTATATCGGAAGTTAAAGTTCAGCCTAAATTCGTTGCACCAGAGGTACACGAAAGTCTACTCGCCCGTTCGCTTGACCAGGCAGAGGCACTTACGGCTGCCCCTGTGACTGTGCGCGATACAAAAGGAAACAAACGCACCACGATCTCTACTCGCACCCTGCGCTCGATGCTCACTACCGACAAAACCGGTAATCTCATCTTTGACCCGGTAAAGCTTAAGGTGTATGTGCGCGAAGAGCTCGCACTTTACTTCTTTAGCGAACCGATTCATAAGCGTGTCGATAATAACGTTGTGCGCGTTGCAGGTAAAGACGGCGCTACGCTCGATACAAAAAAAGCGGCAGATGTACTACAGCAAAAACTCGTAACAGAGGGTCTGAAGGATGTCTCGCTTGGCACTACGCCCCTTAGGCCAGCCACTGTCACTAATGGGGTATATCCAAAAACAGAGATGGGACTGCACGCGCTCATTAGCGATTTTGACGCCGAAAAGACCGGTGATTACCGCATTATCGTGCATCAACTCAAAGAAGATGGCATGCGCGCCACGCATCAGGGAGCTGTGTCTTCTATCCCAGCTAGCACCTATAAGGCATTCATAGCCTACGCGGCGATGTGGGCCACTGAACAAGGCGAAATGACCCTTGAAGACCGCACCCCATTTGGCTCAGTTACTGATTGTATGTACGAGATGATTCATTACTCTACCGATCACTGCGCTTTCGCTATTCAGAATCTCATGACGTGGCAGCGAGTTGACGATATTTTGCATGCGGCAGGATTCGAGAATACAGCGCTTAACAACGAAGATCGTATCAAAGATAAGTACACAACCGCTCAAGACGAGTTTAAGCTGCTGAAGGGTCTGTACGACGGCTCACTGCTTAATAAAGAGCATACCGACCATCTATTAACCCTCATGAAAGAGCAAAAGTGGCGCTCGGGTATTCCAGGTGGTTCAAAACCGGCTGTAGTAGCAGACAAAGTCGGATTTTACGCCGGTTGGATTAACGACATTGGGATCGTGTACGCAGGAAATCCAGACTATATCATAGTCGCCATATCTGATGGTGGCTCGTTCTGGGAGATCAACGACCTCTCAAGAA
>CAZHXE010000018.1:0-15120 GCA_964536005.1 uncultured Candidatus Saccharibacteria bacterium | reverse complement strand
GGTTCAAGCGGCAAGACGACTATGTTAAATATGCTAGAGGCCCAATTGGGCGATAAAGCAGTGTTTACGCATCATGCAAATAGTGCGTACGGTATTCCATTTTTCATTCTTGGCATTAAGGGAATTCAAGAGAGCCGGCTCGAATGGATTCCTAAGTTTTTCCAGGCTCCGCTCAGGTCTCATTCTTTGCGCTACGACAAGTCGATATTAGTTGTCGAGGCAGATGCAGACCGGCCAGGTGAGGGCGCTTTCCTGGGCAAGCTACTTAAACCAAACATTACAGTGTGGGTGAGTTCCTCCCGTACGCACAGTATGAATTATGAGAAATTGGTTAAAAATGGCACCTTTAAGACACTCGAGGAGGCAATTGCGCATGAATACGCCCACTTTGCTCGTAACACGAAGGAGCTTGTCATTACTGATGGTGACAATCCAAACATTGCCGCGGCGCTTAAAGACCTGCCTATACAGACCAAATTCGTGTACCACCAGGAAGCGATCGATGACTACCGTATAAGTGAAGGCGAAAGCATGGTTACGCTTACAGGTCAGACAACCTACATCTTTTCGCAACCACAACCACCAGTCATCAGTTATCAGGTGGCCTTTATCGATAGTGTACTCAAGATGCTTGATGTCATTCCGGACTACACTTTTAGTAAACTTGAGTTTCCGCCTGGTCGCTCCAGGGTCTTTAAGTCATCTATTGGCTTTACAATTATCGACTCAACGTACAATGCAAACCTCGACAGTATGCGCGCTATGTTCGAGATGTTCGAGCACTTTCCTGGCGAGAAGAAAATTTTGGTCATTGGGGACATGCTCGAGCAAGGCTCCAATGAAGAGGCTGAGCACAAAAAGCTCGCCGATATGATTTTGGCGCTGTCATTTAAGCCAAAGCAAATTGTATTTTTGGGGCCCAGAGTAAAGCGCTTTACGTTTCCGATCGTGCGCGACACGCTCGCCACTGTACCGGTATCGATATTTGTTAATCCACACGATGTACTAGACTATCTAACCGCCGAGATGAAGGGTGACGAGGTTGTGCTTTTCAAAGGTGCACGGTTCCTAGAGGGTGTTATCGAGCACTTATTGGCCGATCCAGCCGACGCCAAATACCTTGCTCGTCGCGAAAACATATGGGTCAAGCGACGCGCCGAATGGGGACTGTAAAATATCTCACACTGCGATTTGGTGCTGAGCAGGCTATAATCTAGCTATGGCAAAAAAGCGCATACACCTGGTTCATGGCTGGACGTATTCGATAGATAACTGGGCCGACTTCATTAAACAGCTGGAGCAGGCTGGTTTTGAACCGGTCCTGCACCGCGTACCGGGCCTAACCACGCCAAGCGACGAGGTTTGGACGATAGAAAAATATATTGAATGGCTGCACGGCGAGCTTGGTTCTGAACAGGAGCTTATTTTAGTCGGGCATTCAAATGGCGGTCGCATACTTCTTACCTACGTGCAAAAGTATCCAGCAGGCGTAGAGCACCTGGTTTTAATTGGTGCGGCTGGCCTGGTTGATCGTGACAAAGCTTTGGCTGTGAAGAAAAAGGTTGGTCAAGTTGTGGCCAAAATTCTTAAGCCAATTGTGCCGGACGGAAAGCCTCGCCGCGTCATGTATCGCCTGATTGGCGCGCGCGATTACGGCAATGCCAAGCCAAACATGCGCGAAACCATGAAGAACATGCACAAACATGACCATCTTTTGCAACCTGAGAATATTCAGATCCCCGCGACGCTTATTTGGGGTGAATATGACAAGGCAATTCCAGTCCGTCTGGGCGAGGAATTACGCGATAGACTGCCAAAAGTAGTCAGCTGGAACGTACTCAAAGCCGGGCATTCACCTCAGATTCATCACGCTGACGAAGTCGTGCAGATCATTAAGCGGGACGTGCTTGGTTCATGATTTTTAACTCACTGGGCTCGAACTATAGGGCTGCAACTATGAGGCCATACTTTAAAGGCGTTATACTTGGCGAAGGCTCAACTTCACAGCTAGAGCTATACTTGTCTGAGCGCTATAACAAACGTGCGGTCCTTACGCATAAAGGTCGTCAAGCGTTGCGCTTGGCGCTAGAATCATTACACCTAGAACCGGGCAGCGCAGTGGCAATTAATGGCTACACATGTTACGCGGTGTACGATGCGGTAACCGCCGCAGGGCTGACGCCGGTGTATGTTGATGTGCCTAAAAATGCGCTCAATTTTACAGCCAAACAGTTGGAGCAAGTAATCAATCTTCACTCAAATATCCGGGCAGTAGTTATTCAAAACACACTTGGCATGGCGGTAAATATTGGTGAGATCGAAAGGGTATGCGAAGCACAAAACGTTCGTCTAGTTGAAGACTTGGCACATAGCATAGGGTTAATATATCCAGATGGGCGCGAAGCGGGTACCGTTGGCGACGTAGCGATATTGTCATTTAGCCAAGATAAGGTAGTTGATGGCGTTTCTGGTGGTGCCCTCTTGTTGCCACTTAATAGCAACATGAAGATTGAGCTAAACCCAGTTTCAGCAGCAACCAGGCTACGCGAGAGTATTTATATGCCGCTTAGTTATGCGATTCGCTCAACATACTCGGTGGGCATAGGTAAGGTTCTTCATAAGATAGCGCGCATGCTTCATTTGCTGGCAAAACCAATGGATGGCAGTGCAGCAACGGCTCAAAAAATGAGCGATTGGCAGGCCAACCTGGTGCTAGACGGATTTAAGCATTTGTCAGATGACATTACTCATCGCCAAAATATCGCCGCACTGTATCATTCACTACTACCAGAAACTGCGTTGCTCAAGCAAAGCGCCCATGATCTTTTTTTACGCTTTCCGGTTGTGGTTGCGCAGCCCCACGATGTTATAGAATATCTGTCTAAGAGAGGCGTATTCGTCTCAGACACATGGTACGATGCCCCCGTTAGTCCAAAAAAGCTCTTGAGCAAAACCAATTACCGGCAGGGTGAATGTCCTAACGCCGAAGCGTTTTCTGCGACGATAATCAACTTACCAACCCACACCAATATTACCGAGGACCAAGCAAGATTAATTGCCGAAGGAGTAAATGCATGGCTGTCACAAACCGCCTAGTTGAAAACAAAGATGAGTGGGAAGCGTTTATTCTCAGCAGACCCGAGGCTAACTTCTTGCAATCTTGGATGTGGGGAGAGATGCACGAAAAGCTTGGCAGAAAAGTGCTCAGAGTTGGCTATTTTAAAGGCGATGTGCAGGTAGGTGCTATGGTGTCAGTACTAGAAACGGCCAGGCGCGGCAGATATTTGGCCATTGCTGCAGGGCCAATTTTGGATTGGAACGATCACGAACTAGTGTGGGCTTGGCGGGATAGTTTGGAGGACTTGGCGGCTGACAACGACTGTGTCTTCGCGCGCGTTCGACCGCAGTTAGAAACATCTGCGTCGGCTCGTCAGCTGTTTAAGAAGCTTGGCTTCCGACCTGCCATGATGCACCTTGAAGCAGAACTGACTGCTCAACTTGATCTGACACTAGGGTTTGAAGAGTTGCAAAAGCAGTTTCGCAAAAACACGCGTCGTGAGATCAAGCAAGCAAAGAAGAAAGGAATAGTAGTAACGCACACCGACAATCCTACGGCGATTCGTGAGTTTTACGACATGCAGCTTCAGACAGCCAAGCGACACAAGTTTATTCCATTTGCGCTGGACAAGCTGCAGGCAGAGTTTGATGCGTTTTCGCGCACGGGCAATGTATTACTGTATTCCGCACACACACCTGATAAGCAATTGATTGCACAAGCATTTATCGTGTTTTACGGTCAAGAGGCATCTTATCATTACGGTGCAAGCACCGAACTTGGAAGAACGGAGCCAGGAGCGTATGCAATTCAGGTTCAAGTCATGAAGGAGGCACTCCGACGTGGCTGTAGCCGATACAATCTGTGGGGTATTGTGGCTGAAGACGATGTAAAACATCGCTTTTACGGTGTGTCGGTCTTTAAGCGGGGGTTTCGTGGAAGGGAAGTGCAGTATCTACATGCGCACGACCTGGTTATCCGGCACGCTGGGTATCTTAAGAATTATGCTATCGAGACGGTGCGCAAGCGGGCTAGGCGAGTATAAACGAAGGGGCGGAGCAACAATAAACATACCCCACCCGGGGCATACACCCCAAGGTTATGCGACCAAAAATACGGCAATCTCGCTTAGAGCGTGATGAGAAAATATTTTTCTCATCAAACACTCATCTCGCTCAACTTGCAATGACAACAAGAATGAACGATACTTACTCTGTTATGAAAAAATATACTCCAAGTGAAATCGAGCCAAAATGGCAAAAAGTGTGGGAAGACACCAAGATCTATGAGGTTGGTGATGACGTTACCGGCGACAAACGCTACATCATGGAATATTTTCCATACCCAAGTGGCGCCGCCATGCACGTGGGTCATGTCCGTAACTACGTAATCGGTGACGCCATGGTGCGCCATGAGCGCATGCTCGGCAGAACGGTTCTTCATCCTATGGGATGGGATTCATTTGGCTTGCCCGCAGAAAACTATGCCATCAAAACTGGCATTAGTCCTCGTCAGGCAATCGACGAAAATACCGCAAAGTTTAAGCAACAGCTGACTCAAATGGGCTTTAGCTACGACTGGTCGCGTGAAATTGACAGTTCAGACCCAAATTATTACAAATGGACTCAGTGGTTCTTCCTCATGCTGCATCGCAGGGGGCTGGCGTATCGTAAAGAAAGCCTGCAGTGGTGGTGCCCAACTGACAAAACAGTGCTAGCAAACGAGCAAGTAGAGGACGGCAAATGTTGGCGTTGTGGCAATGAAGTCATCAAAAAACCGCTAAAACAGTGGTTCTTTAAGATTACTGACTATGCAGACCGATTGGCCGAAGATCTCGACAAGCTTGATTGGTCTGACGCGCTTAAGAGCATGCAACGAAACTGGATTGGTCGTAAAACTGGTATAGAAATCATTTATCGAGTCGATGATGTTCCGGGTGAAGATGAAAATATTATTTGCTTCACGACTCGCCCAGATACTAACTTTGGCGCTACGTTTATCGTGCTTGCACCCGAACACCCGTTTGCCAAGCGCGTTGCTTCCGGGGAGATTGTTCCAAAAGGCAAGCCCACTGCCAAAGCTGTTGTCGAATATATCGAAGCATCACTTGCTAAATCTGAAATCGATCGTCAAATGGAAGGTCGCACTAAAACAGGCGTCTTTACTGGTTTTTATGTGCACAACGGCCTAAATGGCGAAAAGTTACCCGTGTATATTTCCGACTTTGTGCTTGCAAACTTTGGAACAGGTGCCGTTGTGGGCGTGCCCGGCCACGATGTGCGCGACTTTGAATTCGCTCAAGTCATGGGCATTCCTGTCAAACGAGTTGTTGTGAGCGAGGATGGTGATACGTCTGAAATTACAACCTCGGAGCAAGTCCAGGAATCCAATGGCAAGATGATCAATTCGGGCTTTTTGGACGGAATGCTGATTCAAGATGCGATTGAAGCCATGATGGATCATATGGAAGCTAAAGGCTTTGGTAAGCGCATAACTAATTATCGTATTCGTGACTGGCTTATAAGCCGCCAACGTTATTGGGGTGCTCCCATTCCTATAGTGTTTTGTGAAACCTGCGGCGAGGTACCGGTTGCTGAGTCGGATCTTCCCATTAAATTGCCAGACCTCGATAATTATCAGCCTGCAGAAGACGGCAGGTCCCCTTTGGCGCGCGTCGAAGATTGGGTGAATACCACCTGTCCAACCTGTAAAGGCCCAGCGAAGCGTGAGACGGACACCATGGATGGCTTTGCCTGCTCCAGCTGGTATTTCTTGCGGTTTGCAGATCCTAAAAATAACGAAGCGCCGTTTGATCCAGAGAAGGCCAAATTCTGGTTGCCGGTAGATAGCTATATTGGTGGTGCAGAGCATGCCGTTATGCATTTGTTGTATGCTCGTTTCTGGACCAAGGTAATGTTTGATGATGGCCTGATTGATTTTGACGAGCCGTTTACTGCCCTTCGTAACCATGGCATGATCCTGGCGCCCGACAGCCGCAAAATGAGCAAGAGCTATGGCAATGTTATAGCGCCAGATGATTTAATTTCTCAAGGTTATGGTGCAGACAGTATTCGCCTTATGGAGCTATTCATTGGGCCGTGGAATCAAGAAGTAGCTTGGAATGTAAATGGTATCTCTGGCACGTATCGCTTCTTGCAGCGAGTGTGGACACTAGTCCATGAATATCTTGAAGTAGCAGACGACAAATCCGGTGCCTCTGACCCAGAAAAAGTCGTAACACTGAGCATCCTGACGCAAAAGGCGATTAAGAAGGTTACTCAGGACCTCGAGGGTCTGCGCTTTAATACGGCGATCGCCTGTATCATGGAGCTGGTCAATGATCTTAATAAGCTAAAGACAGAGTTGCCACTTGCATCTGCTTCGCAGCAATGGCGCACAAGTGTGGAGCATCTTGTGCAACTACTTGCGCCCTTTGCCCCACATATTAGTGAAGAGCTTTGGCACGAGCTAGGGCACGACGACTCCGTGCACACTTCCGCCTGGCCAACTTGGGACGAGAGCCTAATCCACGATAATTTATGCACGATCGTTATACAAGTCAACGGCAAGGTTAGAGGCAATATGCAGATGGCAGTCGACTCGTCGGAGTCAGAAGTTGTTGACGCTGCAAAAGCGATGGAAAATGTAGCAAAATTCCTGACAGATAAAGCGATTGCCAAAACCATTCATATTCCCAATAAACTCATAAATTTTGTAATTCGTTAAGTACGTGTTCTTGTAGTGGTGGACCTAGTTCAAACTCTAGCTTATTCGGCACGGCTTGCTACTTGAGTAAAACAGATACATCGTGTATAATAATCGCCAAGAACAACAGATAAATTACATAAGGAGTTTTGCTAGATGGCACAACCAAAAAAACAACGGAGCGTGCGCAGAAAAGGTCTGCATCGCAGTCACCTTGTTTTGAAGTTGGCTCGCAAGGTCAATGCTAAATCGCCTGTTAAGGCACGAACCACAACGCGTGAAAGTGGTAAAAAGAAGGTTGCTGCATAATTAAACGCAGCAAGATATATTGCAGAAACCAACCTGCATATGCAACATAATATAAATATCGCATAAGAAACGTTAACATCATCATATGGCATCCAACAGACATCTTGGCAGAATAGTTGCACTTCAAACCCTGTATGAATTTGACTTCAGGCAAGAGTGCAACGATGAAGACTTATCAGTAGACGAAGTCTTGGGCCGAAACATTGAACGGTACATGGAAACGATTGAAGACAAAGATTTCATTCGCGATCTTGTACATGGTGTCGTAACGGATATAGATAATCTCGATGGCATTATCCAGCCAATTGCGCCTGAATGGCCAATTGCGCAGATTGCTCGAATTGACCGCAATATACTGCGCATGTCAATTTGGGAGTTAAATCATAGTGAAGATGTCCCACCAAAGGTTGTCATTAACGAAGCCGTTGAGTTGGCAAAATCTTTTGGAAGCGACAACTCATCTAAATTTGTGAATGGTGTGCTGGGCACTGCCTTCCGCAATTTAGAGGCAGAAGCTAAGCCTGAATCTAAATCTAAATCTAAGTCTACTAAGCCAAAGAAGACCACAACTTCAGCTAGTTCTAAGCAAAATAGTCAAGAATAATTACTTATTACCCAGTTCTGAAAAGTAGGCGCTCAGGTTGAATCGCGGGCGTGGTTTATGGGAAGCAATCAAAGTAGGGCAGTATGAAACGACCAAAACCGATACGGAGTATCAAAAAATATGTGAAGCGGCGTCCTTCCATTCAGGAAGTCGTGCGCGAACCAACTGCCGGAGGCATAGTTTACCGACTCTCTCCAGCAGGCAAGATTCAGATCTTGCTGATTCAAGACGCTAAAGATCGATGGACGATTCCTAAAGGACACATCGAAGAAGGCGAGCGCGCGGCCCAGACAGCCGAGCGAGAAGTCAAAGAGGAAACTGGCTTGCTGCAAGTAGAACTCAAGGGTTGGCTGGGCAAGATAAACTTCCGTTATCGACGCCAGAACACACTTGTACTCATGACGACCCAGATTTACTTGATTAAAGCACTTGCCGACACTAACCACCTCGTAAAAGAAGAGTGGATGAACGGTATTCAGTGGTTTGACGCTGGCGAAGCTTTAGACAAAATTGAGTACGAAGACATCGAGAAACTGATCCTACTTGCTCTTAAGCGCATTCGTGAGCAGTAACCGAAGCCAAATCTTACTGATTGCAAGTGGTTTTGTTTTTGCTAAAATCTAGCTTAGGTTGGAAAGCCAACTACACAATTAACAACAAGAAGTAAGAATGATGAATTAATAGTTGTCGCTTAGACATGATTCATGATTCTTGCCTCTATATATCAATTATCTCTCTTGTATATTGATTTTAGAAAGGAATTTCTTTGACTCAAAAAGACTATCAGGCATTTGCCGAAAACATTCTTAAAGTTACATTTAATGATCCACAGCAGCTTATAACTGCCTTCACGCATCGCTCATACTTGAATGAGCACAAAAAGAGCGCCGATGAGCATAACGAACGCCTAGAATTTTTAGGAGATGCCGTTTTGGAGCTTGTCGTTACAGAGCACTTGTACCGAAACTTCAGTGAACCGGAAGGAATTCTGACTAACTGGCGAAGTGCGTTGGTGCGTACAGAATCAATTGCTGAAGCGGGCCGTAAGCTTGGTTTTGAAGAGTATTTACGACTTAGCCGTGGGGAAAAGCAGGGAAGCGAGCGTGCACGTGAGCAAATTCTGGCCAATACCTTCGAGGCAGTCGTTGGCGCAATATATCTAGACAGAGGCTATGACGAAGCCAAAACTTTCATCACTGAGCATATTTTAGCGACGCTCAAAGGCATTTTAGACTCTGGGTCATGGATGGATCCTAAGTCACGCCTACAGGAGCTTGTACAGAGCCAAGAGGGCGTAACGCCAGTGTATCGTGTAATGAATGAAGAAGGCCCAGACCACGAAAAGATTTTTACGATCGGAGTATTCGTAAATGATCAGTTGCGTGGTCAAGGAACTGGGCATTCCAAACAGGCGGCGCAACAGGTATCTGCTGAGCAAGCAATGCAGTACTATACCGCTGGAAAATAAGCCACATTGCTTATGGCGCTCTCATCTTGGCAGGGCTAAATTCTGAATATCCTTGACACCTCTGTTATTTATCTGTAGAATATGCCCTGAATCAAGTTATAAATCCGTGTAAGGAGTTTTTAATTACATGCTAGCTATCCGCATGCAACGAAATGGTCGTAAAGGACAAGCCTATTTTAAGGTGATTGTACAAGAGTCTCGCTTGTCGCCAACAAGCGGTCGCGTGGTGGCGTATGTTGGATCATACGATCCGCATTCTAAGAATGTAGAACTCAATAGCGAAAAAATCGCATTTTATCTGTCAAACGGTGCACAACCATCTGAAAGTGTAGCCAAACTGCTGCGCTCGCAGAAAATCGATATGCCTGCTTGGGTAAAAATCGTAGACGGTCAATCACGTGTAGTTCGTAACCCAGACAAACTACGCAAGAATCAAACTCCAGAGCCAGAGGCACCTGTAGAAACCGAAACAGAAGAAGTCACTGCAGAAACAGAACCAGCTGAAGCAGTTGAAGCTGCAACAGCAGAATAAATCCTCGCGATACGAAACTCAGTAATATAAGCCCGCAAGTAAGTTTGGTGGTTTTGCATACTCTAACAAAAGTGGCTCGCGGGGCGAATGTGCGCTACAATAAAGCTTAAGAAAGCATAACTAAGGAGAGCAATCTGTGGCCAGTATAGACGAGCAATTTGTTGAATTCATTGTTAAATCTCTTGTCGGTAAGCCTGAAGAAGTAAAAATTGTACGGACTATTGATGAAAAAGGCGTGCTCTTAGAGTTGACAGTCGACCCAGAAGATCTTGGTCGAGTCATTGGTAAGCGTGGCGCTACTGCTCAGAGCATTCGTACGTTACTGCGCGCACTCGGTACAAAAAACGATGCACGCTACAATCTCAAAATTGTTGATAATGGCATCGCCGGCCCATCGCATGGTCATGACAATCGCAGTGACAGTCGTTCGGATGACCGTCAAGCTGACGACACAAATTCCTACGAATCTTCGTCGAATGACCTGCCTCAAGTTAGCGCAAATCGTTATGAAGACGACGACTCCGACAATGAAATGGAATCATTGGCTGAAAAGACTCGCAAAGAGCTCGACGATCTTGACGATCTTGAGATCTAATCAGACTGATTCTGCCTAGACTTATATGAAGATCGCAATCATCACGCTGTTCCCCGAGATGTTTCAGGGTGTGTTTGACCATTCAATGCTGTTTAAAGCCCAGGACAGGGGCATACTCGAGTTAAGATATGTGCAGTTACGTGATTATGGCCTAGGACCGCGTAAAACGGTTGACGATACGCCATATGGTGGCGGTGATGGCATGTTACTCAAACCAGAGCCTTTATTCGCTGCCGTAGAAGCCGTTAAACAGGACTGTCCTGATGCAAGAGTTCTGCTAATGACTCCGCGTGGAGATTTTTTTACGCAACGAACTGCCGAACGCTATGCCCGTGAAGAGCGTGATCTTATTATTATCTGCGGACGCTACGAAGGGTATGATGAGCGCATTACCAGCATTGTGGACGAACAGTTATCGGTAGGAAGATACGTTTTAACGGGCGGTGAAATACCAGCCATGATTATTACCGACGCTGTCACGCGCCTATTGCCGGGTGTACTTGGCGGTGAACAGTCTGCCGAAATCGAATCCTATGCCGACGAAGACCTCGCCAAGGTGGAATTTCCGCAATATACACGCCCAGAGGTGTTTCGTGACATGGCGGTGCCAGACGTGTTGCTGAGTGGCAACCATGCAGTAATTGAGGCGTGGCGACAAAAGCAAAGCCAGGAACGCAGCGCCGAGCTTACAAACGAACCCCGCTAAATCCTCAGGTTATGCGAATGGCACGTATGACTAGTGCTCTTACTTCTCGATTGTAAGATAGCGTCGCTTACCGACGCGCAGCATCTGCGATGACTTCAGCGTTATAGTTGCCCCTGCCCTGATCGGTTCATCGTCTATACGGACAGCGTTTTGGTCAATGAGACGCATCGCCGCAGACTTTGAAGCAGCAAAGTCATGTTTGATCATAAGATCAATCAAATCGGTCGTAGATAATGACTCAGTCTTAAGCGTAACGGTCTCTACGTCGTCAGAAGCGTGCTTAAGCTGCACAGTAGCAACAAAGTGTGCTTCTGCATCGGTTACGGCGTCTGGGCCGCATAATTCGGTGACTATTTGTCGTGCTAGAACCTTTTTAAGCTCCATTGGATTCGTTTCAGCGAGCTCGTCTTCATGCGTCGCAACTTGGTCCAGCGGCAAGTTGGTGCCAAAAATGAAGTACTCATGTATGACATCGTCGCTGATGCGCATCACTTTGCCAAATACTTCGTCGGCTGGGTCGTCTAGCCAAATGGCATTACCCCAGCTCTTACTCATTTTGCGACCATCGGTGCCGGGCAAGAAGCCGGTTGCAACCACGTATGATTCTTTGTCGCGCTTGCGTTTGATCAACGTGCGTCCTGCTTGCATGTTAAAGGTTTGGTCGGTGCCGCCAAATTGGATGTCGGTATCCAAATGGTATGAATCATAGCCTTGCATAAGTGGGTAGAGCGTCTCGGGCAAGCTTACACGTTTGCCGGCATCAAGGCGACCCCGAATAAGCTCGCGTGAAATGAAGTCGTTAACAGAGAAATTGGATGCGAGTTCGAGTACATCTTTGAACGTCAGCTTAGAGAGCCAATCACCATTGTGAACGAGCGTTACTTTATCAAAATCCAGAAATTTCGAAGCTTGTTCCTTATATGCGACAAAGTTTTCTTCGATCTGTTCCATCGTCAGCATCGGACGCTCGTCATTTTTGTCTGATGTATCACCAACTAAGGCAGTATAGCTGCCGATCAGGAACGTGACGTTATGACCAAGCTCAACCATCTGCTGCAGCTTGCGCAAGCTGAATGCATGGCCAAGGTGAATCCGAGTCGCAGTTGGGTCGATTCCAAGGTAGCAATTAATTTGCTTGCCACTTTGCAGTAGTTTTTCGAGCGACTGAGTGTCTGGAATGACGTTCTCTACGCCTCTAGTTATGATGTCTTTAATGATGTCATTCATAGGGTAACTCCGGTTTTGGCTTTTAATCGTGCAAGTACTGCTTGGGCGATAGGGCGGACGTGTTCTGCGCTGGTTTCGAGGATGGTCATGATTTGATTAGGGTTGGCCATGAGCTCATTATAGCGCTGGGTCATGGAGCCGAATGTCTCTTCAAGCTTGTCGGCAAGTTGTGCTTTAGCATCCCCCCATCCCATATTGCCCGTCTCTAGGTTGAGTTTGAAGCTAGCAGCTTCTTCTTCGGTTGCCACCAGGCAATACAGGCTATACAGTGCAGTGCCTTCAACTTGTTTTTTGTCGCCCACACCCGATGAATCGGTGACAATGCGCTTGGTAATTGCATGACGCTCTTCTGGTGAGCAGAATATGGGGATTACATTGTTGTAGCTCTTGCTCATTTTGCGACCATCAAGACCAATAATTGTTTGCACGTCTTCTTCGATTGAATATTCGGGCAACACAAAGATATCTTCGCCGTACTGGTGATTGATTTTTTGGGCAATGTCTCTGGCGATTTCGACATGCTGCACTTGGTCTTTGCCAACAGGAATAGTGTTGGCATCAAAAACCAGGATGTCTGCCGCCATGAGTACAGGGTAGGTGTAGAGGCCCATGTTTATACCATCATCCACGTGCTTATGCTCGGCCTCGTTCTGGTCAGAGGCGGCTTTATACGCATGCGCCTTATTCATCCAGCCCTTTGGCGTAAAGCTGTTGAGCATGGTTGCAAGTACTTGGTCTTCTGGTATGTCAGACTGTAGGTAGAGGTGAGTCTGGGAGGGATCAAGGCCGCAGGCCAGCCAGGTCGCAGTGATAGACAGTGTATTTTGCTTGAGTTGTTCGGCGTCCTGAATCTGATTAAGCGCATGCAGATTGGCGACGAACATAAACGACTCGTCGTATTCCTTGAGCCGCCTAAGCGCAGGCGCGATGGTGCCGAAGTAGTTGCCTAAGTGCGGGACGCCAGTAGGCTTAATACCGGTTAAAATTCGTTTTGACATGATTTTGCGACCGACCTTGTTATTTACAGGGGTAGTTTACCATCGAAAGGGGTGGCCATACAACACGGTTTGCTTAGTCGAACAGATCTGAGGCGGAATCGACATTATCTGGCAGATCTGGCAATGGCTCCTCAGGCGGGAAAAATCCGTTGATGATAATGCGCACCAAAATGTAAATGCCGATAACGCTGAGTGTAATGAAGGCAAGGATGATGCTTATTTTTTTGTGTGGTGGTTTGGCTGGCTTTATCTCAGATTCACGATTAAATTTCTTTGTTTCATCATTGAGTTGGGCCATAGCATTCTGAATTTCCGAGTCGCTCCAGCCGGAATCGCGCAAACTTCGAATTACAGTATCGAGGCTATGGCCCGTGCCCATTTGGCTTCTTAGATGATCAGCAAGGTAGTTTTGTTTTGAGCGTCGAAAGGGCAGCTTCATATATGCAATATACCATACGCATATAGGCTTTTCGTATGCGAAAGGGATTAAAACTGCTGCTTGTTGTACGTAACCTGGTTTTCGAAGAAAATTTCTTCGCCGGTATACTCGCCTCTTGCTAGGTCAACCTCAATATCAACGCTGGTGAATTTTTTTTCTTCGGCATGAATGTCTTCTAGGCTACGCCACTGGTTGCGACCACCTTCGAATACTTCTGTCAATGTGCCTTGAAGATTAGTGCAGTGGACGACAAAGAACATTTTGTCCTCCAGCATCTCTTCGCTTTCTTCGCTACGCACTACCTCATGATAGACGCCGCAGATGCGCATGTCGGCAGTCAAGCCCGTCTCCTCGTCTAGCTCACGAGCAGCGGTTTCCTTAATCGACTCACCCCACCGCATCTTGCCGGTTGCAAAGCCCCAAAAACCGAAGTACGGATTTTTGAGACGTTCTTGAAAGAGCCAGAGGCCGTCTTCGCGCTCGCATGCCAGAATCACCGCCACCTTCGGCTGTCGTTCGATAGTGTTATTGTCGGTATCAAGGCGATTGGCGTATTCCTTGCCTTTGCTGGTCAACTGATACGTACCCGATTTTACGCGGTCGACATACCCAAGCTCAACCAGCCGGGCAATGTGGAACGTAAAGTGGTCGCTGCTTAAGCCCGTTGGTTTTTGCAGTTTCGCGAATGTGGCGTGCGGGTGAAACAACAATTCTCGCAAGATCGAAACCTGTGCTTCGTGAATTTTAACTTCATGTGTCATAGTTATGCTCCCAAAAGTTGTAAAGAATTAATTATGACCGGTCAATCTGATGATAGATGAACCCTTATCTTAAATCTAGTGAACTAAACTTCACTCGAATAGTTATATCAGATCATAGTATCGTAGACGGGTCAATTCAATTCATGCTACTATGAGCGACAAGCCGAGTGGTTTGGGATATGTTCCAGGCCAAATTGGATCGTTCTTTAGTATGGAAAGGTGGTGGACTCGTGGCTGACCAAGACGCATTTAGAATGAATGTAGTGGTCCGAGAGTTATTGCGGAGTTTTCGCAGCTGTTATGGCTTAAACTTCTTCACACTGTACAGCTCATTTGTACCGTCGGTGGTAGGAGCGTTTGCCGCGTGCAACCCGGAAGTTGACGCGCAGATGCTTGCAGTTTGCATGTTTTTGAGCTACGGATGCGTGCTGGTTGGCGTAGAGGTGGTGTGTAATCGCTGGCACGAACTCAATACGCCTCATGGGGTAGTCATTTTGCCTACCGCGGGCGTGCCGATGTCTGGTCTTCGGTCGCCAAAGCGGCGCCATGCAAAGCGGGCGATCGTGACGACACGCGTACTGCTTATTGCTTCGATGGGAGTGTCGCTCCTACACCTAGCGGTTAACCTGCTTGCGTCGGCCCATCTATTTATATGGTCACTGTTCTCGGCGATGTTCACTTTGTTAACAGGCGTGATCATTCATAATCCGGGTAACATCAG
>CAZHXE010000017.1:0-15397 GCA_964536005.1 uncultured Candidatus Saccharibacteria bacterium | reverse complement strand
ACCAAGTGGAAGATGGCGCGGAAGAACATGGCCACCACCAAATAACCAAGCAGCGTAGAGATTGTGCTGTTACCTTGCGCTATGAGGAGGCGCACGAGGTAACCTCTGCCAAGAAATGCCACTACAACTACCGGTAATGCCAGCCATATCAGGGCTCGCAAAATAGTCACGAACTCCTTGCGGAACAAGTCGGGTCTTCCCTGGTTAAGTCGTTCTGTCATTTGGGGAAACGCGGCGGTAGAAATGGCCACACCTATAACGTTGATGGGCACCCAATGCAGTGTAAAAGCCACTTCCCAAGCGTTGATTAAACCAATGGTCTTTAGACGCGATGCCACGCTAATTTCGACCAGGTTATTAAAATAATCAATCCCTTGGTCAACAGAACGCTGCGGCAGTAGGCGGAGCGTCTCGCGGAAGCCCCTGTGTCGCCAATTAATGCCAAGCGAGTAGTCAACTCCCAGGCCGACCATGCCGATCGCTCCAACCATCAGCTGTGCAATCGAGCCAAGCACCACACCATACGCCACACCAACAATACCCAAGCTTGGCGAGAGCACTAAAATTCCAAAAATTATTCCAGCGCTATAAATGAGCGGTGCTAAAGCAAAAAAGAAGAACCGGCCTACTGCCTGCTGAACACTAGTGATGACACTAGAAATGGCGAACAAGAACGGGTTAATCGCAATGATTCGCATAAGAAGCGCGGCTAGCTGCTGGCCCTCGCTTGGTAGGTCTGGCGCGAGAAGATGCGACACGATCGGATCAGCAAAGATAATAATAACGATACTGGCGGCACAGGTGATAAGGGCAAGGAAGTTTATGAGGCTCGAGGTCAGTTCGGAGGCAGACTTTTTGTTATTATGCGCAAGACGCTCGTTTAAGATTGGGATGAACGTGACGCTGAGCGCACCAGATACCAAAACAATAAACATAAAATCCGGTACTTTAAACGCGGTTCGGTACGCATCGAGCTGCAATGTGCCTTGGCCAAAGGTAGGATGCGCGTTGAGCAGACGCTCACGAAAGAGACTCAAGAACATCGACAAAAAGCTCATACCAGAAAGCAGGGCGGCTGCCCACCCGACACTTAGCTTTGTGTTTGCTTTCCGTAAAAACTTTTGCATAGAAATATCCAGGCTTTAGTATATGACATCAGCTTCTAAGAGGGAATTTATTCGTCTGCAATATACGAAATGAAGTCAGCGGTTACGCCATTGGTCCAGCCAAAGCCGACTTGGTGCGGATAGACCGAGCCGCCCGCCTCTTGGAGTGGATCTTGCACGTTATACTTTTCTTCAATGTGGCCAGTAGCCAAAAACTTCATGTTCACCGCATCTATCCATTTCTTGGCAATGCGCTTAGCGTCGGCTTCATAGCCATAACGGCGCAATCCCATCACTACAAAGTAGTGCAGCGGCGCCCAGCCATTGGGTGCGGCCCATTGCTTATCGGTGACGAGACTTGAATTAATCTCCGTCGTGGTAAGCCCGTAGTCGGTCTCGAATAATGCAAGGTTTGCTACTAGTTTGGCAGCGCGCTTCGCATCACACATGTCCGCAAACATAGGAACGTATGCTGCCAGCGACTTTACGCCGCCCTGGCGCTTCATGCGGTAGTCGTAGTCAAAGTACAAGCCCACCTCTTTATCCCACATCAAACGATTTATCATTCGTTTTCGCTGGTCAGCTAGGCCGATCCAAATCTTGGCATCTTTTTTTCGGCCCAGTCGCCCAGCCATCGCTGCTAGGTCTACCTCGTATTTGTAAATTAGCGCGTTTAAGTCAATCGGTAGGAAGTCAAGGCAGCTATCCTCAAAACGTGTGGTGTAGTCCCAGCCACTTTCTGCTTCCGCGAGCACATCGAGCACGTTTGTGTCATAGTAGCGACTTAAGCCTTTATGTACCAGGCGAATGTGCGGCTGTTCAACACCCAGCCACACGGTTTTTAGTTCTTCCGATGCGCGCGCATATGCGAGCTCTAACCAATCATGATCGGTTGCTTTATCTGTACGCTCAATGACTTGCATGATCAGGCTGGTAAGCAAAGGTGGTTGTGACCTGCTTAAATGCGAAAAGCTATTGCTGTTCGGCACAAAACCCAAACGCCTAATGAGGTCAAACATGTTTTCGGCCATGCCAATGATGTCGTTTTCACGCTTTGTACCCCAAAACCCTTGGACGGTAAAAAAACTGTCCCAGTAGTACATATGTTTAAAGACAAAACCATCTACGGTTTCAACTGATGGAACGTAATATGGATGCGGCAAACCCAGCGAGGTTTTGGTTTCTTCTGTGTCGGTAATTTTAAGCTCATCCCAGTAAGACTCAATGTGAGCCCTGAGTGCTTCGTAATTTTGCATAGAGCTTATGATATATTGAAGCCCCGTCGGACTGCAAGCGAGCCACAGATATTCTGGCTTAGTAGAGCGAGGCCTCTTTCGGCATTTTGGCGCCTTTTAACAATTCGGCAATCTCGTCGGCATCTATGGTTTCTTTTTCGATTAGCTGGTCTTTAAGCTTGTTCATATAAGTCATATTGGCCTTAATGACAGCATCGGCCCGGCGGGCAGCTTCTTTGATGAGTGATTCAACCTCTGAATCAATTTGCTGCTGGGTTGACTCAGAATATGGCCGGTCATGCACCATGCGGTCGAACATCATGCCGCCTTCATCCTGATGAAAGACTTGGTCGCGGGTATTCTTACCCATGCCCTGCTCCATGACCATTTCGCGTGCAAGCTTGGTTGCTTCCAATAAGTCGCTGCCGGCACCGGTCGTGACACGCTCGGGCCCATACACGATTTTTTCTGCTACGCGGCCACCCAACATTCTTGCCAGGATATCTTTGTATTCAATAATCGAGTGGTAGCTTTTATCTTCAGGCGGAATGGACCAAGTCACACCCCCAGTGCCACCGCGCGGGATGATGGTGACTTTGTGTGTAGGGTCGGAATCCGGCAAGACTTGCCCGACAATCGCGTGGCCAGCCTCGTGGTAAGCTGTCAGTTCTTTCTCGTGCTCGCTCATTACCTTGCCCTTGCGCTCAGGACCAATCGCAACTTTTTCAAACGCTTCGGTCACGTCTTTGTTGTTGATGGTCTTCTTGTTTTGGCGAGCCGCAATAATGGCGGATTCGTTGGCAATATTTGCAAGGTCGGCGCCTGATGTACCGGCTGTTTTGGCTGCTAGGTCGTTCAATTTAACGCTGTCATCGATTGGCTTCTTATTGAAGTGAACTTTAAGAATAGCTTCACGCTCTTTGCGGTCAGGCAAAGTAATGCGCACTCGACGGTCAAAACGGCCTGGTCGTAGCAGGGCAGGATCGAGCACATCTGCTCGGTTGGTCGCAGCAAGCACGATGACGTTTGTACCTTGGTCAAAGCCGTCCATCTCTACCAGGATTTGGTTGAGTGTTTGTTCACGTTCATCGTGTCCGCCACCCATACCCGAGCCACGGCGGCGGCCGACGGCATCGATTTCGTCGATAAAGATTATGCATGGTGAGTTTTTCTTGGCCTTGGTAAACAAATCTCGGACGCGGGATGCACCAACACCTACAAACATCTCGACAAATTCAGAACCAGAAATGCTAAAGAACGGCACACCGGCCTCACCGGCAACGGCACGAGCCAGCATGGTTTTACCGGTACCTGGAGGGCCAACCAGTAGCACGCCTTTTGGAATCTTTGCGCCTAAGTCGCGGAACTTCTTGGGGAACTTCAGGAACTCAACCACCTCAGCAAGGTCTTCTTTTGCCTCTTGGTTACCGGCTATTTCACCAAAGCTAACCGGCTCTTTGTCGCCACCGTAAAGCTTGGCGCGCGATTTGCCAAAATTCATGGCCTGATTACCTTGGCCCTGTGCCTGACGCATCATGAGTACGAAGAAGCCAATGATAATAATAAGTGGCAGCAATGTAAGCCCAACATCGAGCCAGACGCCACCACCGTCGCTTTCTTTTGCAAACTTGAGCTGGAAGGTTTGCGGGATAATCTCTGGGTTTGCCAAACTAGTCTCTGTATCTTTGCGCGACGTTCGTTCCTCACCGTCAGATTCTTCGCCAACCAATGGGTCTTTAAGCGTCACTTTTAGATCGGTGCCGTCTTGCTCGATCTTCTCAACTTTTTGTTCTTGAGCAAGCCGCACCACATCTGAAAACGGAATCTCTTTTGCTGGTTTTTCGCGGCCACTCGCAGCATACACAACTGCGCCAATCAGGAGCAGAAAAACTACGAAACCAATATTCTTCATCCCGTTGGAGCGGCTAAACTTTTTGCCTTTATCCATAAAAACTTATTTCTCCTACACTTAAAAATCGAATGCTTCGAAAGACAGTAAAAAACATCTTATCACATGTATTATAGCTAGTTTAGCGCTGATTACTACTGATTCGTTTGATTTCTCATATTTGGTTCGTCGCTTGGCAGATTTTTGACCGTGCAATGCAGTGTAATTTTGGGACCGAGAATGCTTGCTTTGTGCATCTTATCTATATCTGCTACCTTGCCCGCCTTGCCCGTTTTCAGAAAAACCACTAGCTTAGCAATCTGATTTCTACTGATGTTACCAACGCCCATAGTTTGGCTCAATGTGAAGTGCAGCAGCTGACATGAAAGCGTGTAGTCTAAATTGATAAAGCGAGCGCGGCTAAGTATCACGCCGCCATCAACATACTCCATCATCAGCTGGCGCTGAAGCCATTCGAGCAGTTCGTCGATTTCTGCTTGTCGTGAGCGATGCTCCCTAATCAACTCGTATAGCTTTTGGTCAGCCCCCGCACTACTAAGTCGCGGTACAATCTGCCTACGAATGTAATTACGCAGATACAGCTCGTCGCTATTGGTGCTGTCTTCGTGCCAGCTAATGTGGTTCAGTGCCGCATATGCTTCTATCTGCTTACGAGTAATGTTTAGGAGCGGCCGTTGCCTTTTAGCGGTCGAGGAAAGCGCCACCAGCCCACGAGGCCCGGTGCCTCGCAGTATATTAATGATGGCTGTCTCAAGCGCGTCACCGGCGTGGTGGGCTGTCATGACTACTTTATAGCCGTACTGTTTGGCGACGTCTTGCAAGAATGCGTAGCGAGCGCTGCGGGCAGCTGCTTCGGAGTTAAGTGTGCCCGGTTCGGCCGAACCAAGCTCGAACCGTAAACCATGCGAGCGGCAATACTCAGCAATGATTCGAACGTCCTCCTCGCTTTCTGCAACATCACGGACATTATGCTGAAAATGCGCAGCTACGAATGTTTCTGGCTTAGCTGATTTACGGACAATGTCGAGCAGTACCATCGAATCTATGCCGCCTGAGACGGCGAGGATAAACGGGGTATTGGGAATAGTAACTTCGCTTATGAGCATGAGATATCGGTATCATACGACCGGGAGAGTTATCTGTAAAACTAATTAGTCTTCCTGGGAACGATCGTCAAGCAAATATCCATGCATGCTTGCCTCTAATATAAGATCGATGTGATCGCTCAGCCCTGGGGTGTCCATGCCTTCTGGAGCAACTTCCGAGCCGTAGTACACCATACGATCTTCGCCAAATGGGCGACGCACGAGAGCCGGATGCAGGTTTGGGTTGCCGGGATGCCAGTTATACACACTACCGGCAAGCATGAACTCGCCTTCGTATTCTGGATCTGTCCGCCAATGGTCTACCAAGTCTTGGGTCATCCTACGGACGACAGAATTACTATCCTTCAGCTGTAGCGCTGCTTCAACGACCTCTGGATGTTCATCTTCCTCTGCATGTCGCTCAAGCGCAGCTCGGGCGCTAATAACTTTTTCGATTGCTGCAAACGCAGCTTCAAAAAAAGCACCCATGTCGGGTGCTCGTTCAGGCTCAATAAAGATTGGTTCGCGTGTTTCTGGTCCAGTAAGTTGCATTGTCATACTGGAACTAAATTATAGCATGAGCGTGACATAGCTCACAACGAGGTTGGCATTTTCTACAGCATTTTTTCGTTCACGGCTACTTGCCGATTATCAAAACTTGGCGCAAAGAGCTCCGGCGCACAGTAAGCCAAGAGCAGCTGCCAGAATCGGGGTTTATTAAACCGCAAAGATTTGCTATAGTACACATCTGTAAATCACCCACGGCAGGGTAGCTCAGTTGGTTAGAGCACAGGACTCATAAGCCTGGGGTCGCGAGTTCAAATCTCGCCCCTGCTACCAGATTTGGATTTTGGCCTCCTTTTGGAGGCTTTTTTATTAAAAGAGCTATTCAAATTTATTTATGCGCAAACAATCCTACGTTGACACTCTGGAATTATCGAAACCGCCCTGAATATTTTTCATCAAGTAACAACTAAACGAAAACAATTGGCGTCAAAACTACTAAATCTTGAACCAAACATTTCGGTTTGAGTTCATTAATTCTTGGCACATACGAGGAGCCGTTTGGGGTGCAGCCGTCAAAGACTAGTTGTTTATTTTTTATGGTTAGTCTTTTCATGGGCGGAAGTATTTTCACTCTTTGATTTTTTATCAAACTTAGATTTTACAGCGAAAGCACCCATGATAAGTGCCGAATAAAACACTAAATCGGCCACAAATCTGATTGGGCTAAAACTTTTGAATGGAGGCACAGGAGGGTCGCCGCTTGGGGTGCATCCACCAGCTTCAATGTATCCGAACGGAAAACCAAACCTCCTAATTTCCTCTGTATACGTATAAAGTTGATTTTCGCTATTTGGGTTAAAGCCTTCGAAGCATTCGTTTGGCTTATAGGTGTATTCGATTACTCCGCTTACGTAATCGAGAGAGTAAACAGTCATAAAAACAGATAGCAATACCACAATCAGTGTGTATTTTATTGGTTTTGACATGTGCATATTAGCTGCTCATCATAATCATATTTAGTCCTGTACTAAGAAGTCATCCTGGTGGCCGGGGTTGTTTTATTGTCCCAAGCCAACTAGGTATATTTTAACTTAGTTGATTGAGAATAGTTTGTTTTATAAATTTTCTCATTATTTTCTAATCACTCTACTATTTAAGAAATTTACCGGCCTATGCCTAACTTTAAGTTAAGGTATTCTTTAAGTGTCTTAACATTAAAATTCCATGAGAAATATACTCATAAATCTGGGTATTCAGTGCGTTAAAGTATAATAATGGTGCAAGAATCAAATTTAATGAGGTGAGTGCGAACTATGAAAAGGTTAATTTTAGCAGCTATAATTGGCGCAACCTTAACTCTTGTTACAGGATTTTTTGTTATGACTAGCGATAACAGCGAAGCTTATGCCAAGTGCAGCTCTTTGGCTCCCGCAGGATGGGAACCAAGCAGCAGAGACCAATCGATTCGAAAAAACGGAGTTCCATTCACATATTTAACTACAGAAAATTGCAAATTCTTTGCAAGCCCGGCGCACCTTGAAGTTAACTATGTTGCTTTCGCCACAAACGTAGCTATCTTTAGCGGAATTGTATACATTGTTCTTCCTAGGCTGCACAGGCTTAAAAATATATCTAAGGAATAACAAACCCTTTTGCTGTCCAACTTAATGGTTTGTACTGTAATTTGGAGCGCACAAACCGCTAGTGATCATAATGTTATAGTTTTTTAGTGTCTGTTGATTAGAAAATGATGAGAAAAATATCTTAATACTCAATTTTAAGCTTTTCTGTACTACTCTCAATTTGCACCTTTACATCATTAGTTACTCAACCCCTAGCATGAAAGAAGTGAGCATGTTCACTAAACGAGCTTCCTTAATTGTTCTCGTACTTCTAGGCATATTTTCTACCTTTTTGTATGGACCACCGGCACATGCAAGCTCTATGGATCCGAGTGGCTTAGACGCCGAATACGGGCGCTATTGGCCATCGACATTTAGTATTGAAACTTACTCCAACCCAAGCAGTAATTTCTATCAAACGCGATTTGAATTTCGTTTGACTTCTAACGAAGTCATGTCGCTTCGTCAAGTTGATGATTGGCTTGAGCTGGATATAAACTACGAAGGTTTTGATTTCCCCGATAGCTATAACGGTTATGTAATTGCCGGTCACAATCTACCCGGCGGTCAGGAAGACAACAGCTGGGGCGATGGAACGGAACTACCCGGTGAAGCAAAGTATCCCGTTCCTGGAATAACTGGGATTCAAACATGGAGCCTTAAGGCGAACACAACCTATTACTTTGAACTGGAGTGGAACTACCCTGCAAACACTACACCACCGAAAGTGGCAGTAGAGTGGGTGCCGAGTCATTGGGCAGGCGACCAGAAAGACACTGACCTCTCGTATGTATACGACTGGATGAAAGAAGAGGGTAGCTGTCTTCCTCATGGAAACAGCGATCCGGGCTGGTGTGTCTTTCCTACTGTAAGGATCTTTCTAACCTTCCCTGTCTTTGGCTGGTCCACATTCAGCTCCAGTATCCAAAGCTGGTCCGCATCTCCCACTGCCAACTGGGCTCAATACATGGGCCACATAGTCCGATGGACAGACGGCACCAGCTGGCTCGTCGACCTTGACGGACGGCACTGGATTCCAACTGGCGGTGACTTCAACTGCTTCACAGGCAACTTTGGGGCGTCAGTCTACAACCTAACCGCCCCACAGTTAGACGCCATACCTGACATCACGGGTGACCACGCCGAGTGCATTCCCCCGCCCCCAGGCCCACCGCCATCCGGCGGAAGCGGGTCAACAGGTGGAACAGCACCAGCGTCGCCCTTCGATGACATCGTTTGGCGTCAGAGTCCCACTAACTTCATGCTCAACGGCACAAGTGGAGGCGGCTTTACCGTTGGCACACCAACCAATGGCATTGGCAATCCTGACTGGATTGGTACAGGCGACTTCGACCATGACAATCGTCAGGACGACATTGCTTGGCACCAGGGCGGAAGTATGTACATGCTGCTCGGTAACAATAGTGGCGGGTTCTCGCTGGGCCCTACTACTCCAAGCATCGGCGCTCCATACTGGGGCGGCGTAGGAGACTTCGACCATGACGGCTTCCGCGATGATATCGCCTGGCGTCAGGGCTCAAACATCTTCATGCTGTATGGCAACGGCTTGGGCGGGCTCAATATCGGCCCGACTACGACCGGCATCGGCACGCCCACCTGGGCCGGAGTTGGCGACATTGATCAGGACGGCTACCTAGACGACCTAGTTTGGCGTCAAGGAACACTCATCTACACGCTCTACGGCAACGGTGCTGGCAAGTTTGGCATTGGTCCAAACACCACTGGCATCGGTGAACCCGATTGGGCTGGTGTGGGTGACTTTGACCGCGACGGCTTCGAAGACGACTTGGCCTGGCATCAGGGCAGAACAATCTTTGTGCTGAACGGCAACGGCACCGGCAAATTCGGCATCTTGGGCCGGACTGACACCATTGATACACCCGACTGGGCAGGCGTTGGTGATTTCAACCGTAATGGGTTCCGTGATGATCTGGCCTGGCACCAAGGCAGGACACTCTTCACGCTCAATGATTTAGGAACCGGCAAGTTTGGGGTCTATGCCAGAACCGACACCATCGATACACCGAGTTTCGCAACTGTAGGCAGGTTCAACTGAATTACGAATGATGAAGGGAGCATAGCTCGCCGAACCAAGTTAGCATTGCATGACTATGTGTAATGTTGGCTTGGGGAGGCGGGCCTCTTCAATAATCTCACGCCCACTGAAAACCCATTAAGCAAGCTACCTGTACCAAACCCGTAATATTTATGATATAAATCTGCTGTAAGGCGATCGGGAAAAACCGGCAAGTTGTACTTAATAATTCTAATATCCGAACAAGTCCGAAGGGGTGGCATGGCATACTTACTGCTGCACGAGTACAAAGGTGATATGTCTCAGTTAGTTGAAATTGGCGTTCCGGTAACGCAGCCGATCTCATGTCCTACATGCAGAAGCCGGACCATGGGAGTCATGGAGATCGTAGGCGACGACGAGCATTATGTACTGACCTGCAAAGGTGGGAGAATTGTGCACTACCACATCACCACCCGGAATATTCCCTATATTCGTAGTCGTATCTCTGAAGGGGAAATCTGATCGTCCCAACCCATAAGCCCACGCCCCGGCCGCGCGCAGACAGTTCTTGCGCGAACGGCCGGGAGTGGGGCGAACAACTACCTTTTTTTGGCTACTTATTTAAAACTAAATCCATTAATAACATTGTTGAGCGTATCAAGTGTTTCGCTGTTGCTAATATCCCAAGCCTCAATCATGTACGTCACGCCATTCTGCTCGAAGTAATACTTTTGGGTTTTGCCAAGAGTGGCTACAGTGAATTTACGAGCAGGCACCCTATCGATTAGCTCCTTTTCCTCAACAGCACTTGCAGCCTGCAAGACAGTGTCGCTGGTCACAAACTGGTCGCGACTGCCGTGCGACTTGGAAGGATACGCTTCAATTTTTACATATCCATTTAGTGCTGCGTCTACTACGCCAGACTGCTCGTCGCGCTTCCGGCCAACCTCAAGCTGCGTGGATGCAGTGCCATTCAAACTACCGTCATTGTGAACGACAATTGCGTACGCGCCATCTAGGCTTAACTTAAACTTCCCAACCTTTGCTTCATAACTAGAAATATCAGCTGCGGTCGTTGTAACCTCGGCTGCTTCCATTGCAAAAGCTGCCGACCGCGGCTGATTCGATGCGTCGTCTTCCGTCATCTGATTTTCGAATGCAGGAACTTCACTTTTTTCGAGCAGATATAATCCGCCCATACCTATAAAACCTGCCGCAAAAAAGATCATCCCAACCCATAACAGCGTGGACTTTGTAAACATGTTTTCTCCAAACTAACAACCGTGTTTCGCGCGCGAGTTTAGCCTGCTCCAACCTGCTCTTCGTGGTGTTGGCCAAAAGTCTCTCATTGCTTACCTGTAGTAAAGCAAAATTGTTTCTCGCTAGCACTAGCATACCCACAATCTACTTAATTGCGCAAGTATACGAGCAACATTGTAGTGAGCAAACCTGAGTCAAAGCTTGAGCGTCATACTATTTTGAAAAGAAAAAACCGCCTCTGTTCTAGCACTGATGATACATATCATCTGGCTGAAACATAAGCGGTTAATCCATGGGTTAAGTGACCATCATAACGCATCACAGCGCGGGTGGTCCCCTAAATAACTGTTTCATGGTTTTGGTATTAATTTCTTATTATTTTTTAAGGTATATGTGCGAGAACTATTGTTTAACAAAACGGACAGTTCCCTGCATCAGACTTAGCTTGCATCTGCTCAAGAAGCGCTTTTGCTTCGTCTTCTTGTGAGCTACTGCGAACTGCTGATTTGCTAGCCGATTTTGCCGCTGAGGCTTTCTGTGAATCGACTTTTTTGGTTACTTTCTTTGCTTGTTTGGGCTTATCGTCGCCGAGTCCAAATATCGCCATGATAGTATCCCCTTCCTTCTAACTTTGATTAATTTTATTTTGATATTTTTGTTTCATGCATGACTGCTATGATGGTTTCACTATACATCACAATTGCTAATTTGTCAATATTATTGAGCCATCTTTTCGTAATGATCAGGGGTATATTGCGGGTTAACTTCTGGGAAAATTTGCTCAAGCACTTGGCGCGAAACCTTCATAACGACAAAGATTGCAACCGAACCACCCAGTATAATGAGCCATTGGTTCAGCGTGATAGGCGCAACACCAAACAAGTCTGCAACCGGTTTAATGTACAGAACGGCAAGGTGAACGGCAAAAGACGACACCAATGCAACAGTCAGCCACGGATTGGCGAACCAGGAGATATTGTAGTTAGTCCTGAGCACGATCAAACGCACCAGCTCGTATACTACCAATGCAGTCAGCGCGACGGATGCTGCAGCCACGCCATCTTCTTTAGCAAGATCAAATTGCCAAAGGAGTAAAGCCGTAGCCATTACACCATAAATGAGCATCTCAATCCAAACTTTAGTGTCGATGATAGCGCTTTGAAAATGATGCGGCTTGTAGCGCATGATGTTCTTCTCGGCCGGGTCTGAGCCAAGCGCTACTGCTGGCAGACCGTCGGTCACAATATTAATGAAGAGCAGCTGCGTAGCAGTAAGTACAGGGTCCTTAAGAATAACGATGCCGCCGACTACTATCAATACCTCGGCGATATTGGCGCCCAGCAGATAGCTTACGAACTTGCGCACGTTATCAAAGATGCCGCGGCCTTCTTCAACAGCATCGATAATGGTCAGGAACTGGTCGTCAAGCAGGATTAGGTCAGAAGCTTCCTTGGCAGCATCAGTACCGTTAATGCCCATAGCAATACCAATATCTGCCGCCTTGATAGCCGGTGCGTCATTCACGCCATCGCCTGTCATTGCCACCTGGTGACCATGCTTCTTGAGCGCCTTTACAATGCGGATTTTATGTTCAGGGTTCACGCGCGCATAAATGGAAATCTTCTCGACTTTGTCTTCAAACTCTTGTTCGCTCATGGCGTCGAGCTCGGTACCAGAAATAGCGTCGCCCAATATGCCGATCTCAGCAGCCACCGCTTTGGCGGTCTCAATGTAGTCACCGGTAATCATAAGCACCCGCATACCTGCCTCTGTCTGAATGCGGTGCATGACATCACGTACTTCGGTTCGAGGTGGATCCATCATGCCCTGCAAGCCGGCAAATACCAGCGAGCTTTCAACGCCCTTTTCGCCCTTAGGCTGCGTCTTTGCTTCCTTGTAGGCAAATGCTAGGACGCGCAGTGCTTCTTTGGCCATGGCGCGGTTACGAGCCATGATTTTCTGCTTATGCGCCGCCGTGAGCTTAACGACTTTGCCGTTTACGAGCATACGATCACAGTGGGCCAGTAATACATCTGGCGCACCCTTTGCGCATACCAAATAGCCATTGGCGGTTTTATGAACGGTGCTCATGCGCTTGCGCTCCGAACTAAATGGAATTTCATCAAGACGCTTAAACTTTGTCTGCAACCGCTCATATTCAAGCTTTGCCTTCGCCGCACTCACAAGTAGACAACCTTCGGTGGGGTCGCCCAGCACCACGCCATCTTTAATAGATGAGTTATTGCAGAGCGCGCCAATTTGAAGAATTGCTTCGAGGTTCTTAAAGTCCGAAACTGGTTTTTGATCGAGCAAAAAGTCACCTTCGTAGCCATAGCCACTTCCAGAAACCTCATATAATTCGCCATTGGTGAATATCTCTCGAACAGTCATCTCGCCTTTTGTGAGCGTACCGGTCTTGTCTGAACAAATAACATCAGTTGAGCCAAGTGCCTCAACGGCAGACAGCTTGCGAACCAGCGCATCGCGTGCTGCCATTCGCCTGGCACCGAGCGCCAAGGAAATGCGCACCACAAAGGACAAGCCTTCTGGAATGGCTGCAACGGCAAGCGCAACGGCTACGGTAAAGGCAAAGATGAGGCGCGTCACGAATGGATCATTCGCAATCTCAGCATCAATGAAGAATACGATCACGAACACACCAAGACAGATAGCCATAATTAAGATGCCAACTTTACGTCCCAAGTCATCGAGCTTACGCTGCATGGGTGTCTCTTCGTCTTCAACTTCAACCACCATACTGGCTATCTTGCCTATCTCGGTGCTTGAGCCAGTACTAACAACAACAGCCAAGCCAGTACCAGTAGTTACAATCGTGCCGCTAAACACCATGTTTTTTTGGTCACCAAGAGCAGCGCCATCACCAACCACATCAGTATTTTTGGCAACGGGCAGCGATTCTCCTGTTAGGGATGATTCGTTGACTTGCAACAGTTTGCACTCAAGCAGACGCATGTCGGCAGGCACTTTTTGACCCTCTTCAAGCAATACGATGTCACCTGGCACTAACTGGCTCGCTGCAACCTCGACTACCTTGCCATCACGGCGAACTTTGGCGCTATGACCTACTAATTTTTTGAGCGCCTCAACGGTGCGTTCTGCCTTGTACTCATTAAAGAAACCGATCACGGCTATGGCTATCACGATCGCAAAAATGAGAAGCGACTCGGTAATGCCTTCGCTTTGTGACTCGCTGCTATCAACTTGCGACACAAAGTTGCAGGAATTTTCATCATCGCAAACCACTTCCTCGCCGCTCCATACGGTTGTTCCCTGGGCTGCAGCACATGCAGCCGAGATACCTGCGTACGGACTCTGCTGTTCGTTCGCGCAAACATTGCTCAGGAAGGTTTTTTGCTGCTCGGCTGTGGCAGTCTTATATTTGGATGTAGAAATAAAGCTAAGCGCTAAAGACACAAACGCGGCAATAATAAGAACAATAACCAGTACGTCTTTAAACTGAGCTGCAAATAAAGCAAAAGGATTAATCTTTTTGCCGCTTGCAAGCTCGTTTGGTCCGTATTGTGCAAGTCGTTTTTGTACTTCCTGTGATGTTAGGCCTTGTTTGTCTGAGGTTGCTAATTCGACCAACACTTGTTTGGCCGATCGCATATATGCTTCTTTACCCACCGCTGTCATGTGATTGTCCTGTTTACTTTCGTATCAAGAACGTTGGCAATACACAGGCAAAATGTTTGTAACGAGGCAACGCACTTTGCCCTTTGTTTGCACGCATCTTTACACAAATTGTAGCACCAAGCCGTGACGAAGCGCATATAAAAGTAGTGATTATAAAATTAATCCACAAGCACGTTTTTTGAAAACCATAAATGATATGTGCTATATTCATATTTAAAGCATAAGAAATATAAGGATAAATATAGCCCCCTTATGGCGCTCATAAACTACATAACCAGTTTTTCATCAGTTTTAGACGGCATTAACGGTCTATACGTGCCACAAACTGATCTAGAAAACGACATTGCATCACTTGCAATGCGCACAGTTGTTTCTGCATCTATCATACTAATTGTCCTAACGGTATTTGCGCTACTCTTTAGCCAAAAAGTGCCGGCTTCAAAGCTGCCCTTGTTTACGCTCATAGCGCTTACTATGGTTGGGTCAACCCTTACATTGGTAGGTTCCACAATATACCTAAATACCAAATCTGCATCAGGTGGCCCAGTGCACTGGCACGCAGATATCGAATTTTGGGCATGTGGCAATGAACTCGAGCTACGCGACCCAACGGGAATGCTCTCAAACAAAATTGGAACCGCTACGCTGCACGAACACGATGACCATCGTATCCATTTAGAGGGTGTATCGGTTGAAGACAAAGTAGATGCAACCCTTGGCAAATTTATGCATGTGATTGATGGGGGCATTACTGATCAGGCGCTGGTTGTGCCGTTAAATGATGATGGCAATGGTCCTGTGTTTGAAGACGAAGTCGACGGCGACGGACAGTCAGACGCTTACGCTTCGCAGGTGTCACAGTATATTCAGAATGATACTGAACTTGGTAAAGTGGCAGTGCTAAAAGATAACCAAAAGTGCGGTAGCGAATTGGCTGATGTACAGGTGTTTGTGTATAACTACGACCCAGAGACTAAG
>CAZHXE010000016.1:0-15527 GCA_964536005.1 uncultured Candidatus Saccharibacteria bacterium | reverse complement strand
ATAAATCGTGTTTGAGTTGATCTGCGTAAAGTCAGCACCATTTGTATCGATTCCTGCCTCACCAGAGGTGTTAATACTGTTGCCAGTAATTGTAGTGTCTGTGGTAATTGAATTGAGCAAAATACCATTGCCTGTGCTAACGCTGATCTGGTTACCAGTAATCGAGTTCTGCTCGTTGTTAGGGCTGCTTCCGCCAAACTCGATGCCATTTAGGCTTGAACCATAAATGGTGTTGCTGTCTATAGCCGTGTACGAAGACTCTTCAAGGTATACACCCGCGATGCCAGCTGAGAAACCAATGGTGTTACCAGATACTGTCGTCCAAGTAGCCTCATCAATAACTACTCCAGCACCGACTGAGCTGCGCATAAGCGTGTTGTTAGAGACCGTCACCTGACAACCGAACACAACCACGCCGCTGTCGTTGTCGTTCGCGGTGTTACCGTCGACCAAAGCACCGTCAGAGCTTGTGACATAAATACCAGTTTGGCCGTTGTTGTTTACGGTGTTGCCACTAATGGTAACGCCCGGTGCATCAACTGCCCAGATACCATGGTTACCCTCATCATGAATGTTGTTGTTCTGAATGATGATAGAGCTGTCTACGTCACCAGACTCAACATAAATACCGTAGGTTTCACCATTAAAGATGTGGCTGTCTTTGACCGTAACAAAGTTAGAGAATGAGATGTTAATACCATTATCACTCGTATCGGTAATCTCAATGTTTTGAATAACGCCACCGTTAGCCGAAGTAGCACCGCTGTTGTCGCCAGTACCTACAAGAGTTATGCCGCCCTGGTTGCCAGTGTTGTTAGTGGTGTTGGCGTTAATAGTTAGGTCGCTAATACTAAAGTTATGTGGGTTAGTAGTTTCGGTAATAGCCGTGAGATCGTTGTCGTAGTTGTCGATAATTTTTAGAATCGTCGCGCCTACGCCCGCACCGACAAGCTTAACGTTTTCTTTGATTACAACTGAAGCGTCAATTTCATACGTACCTTCCATCAGGTACACTGTTCCGCCGCCAAAGGTGCTTACTGCATTGATGGCCGAGTTGATTTCTTGCTGGTCACCGTCGTTAGCCGAACCGGTGTTGCCGTCAGCTTGGTAGTCGGCAAGCTCTGGTCGGCTAGAACTGGTGGTCGACACAACTGCTGTCGCAGTATTCGCACCGTTAAGCTGCTCCCACTTAGAGCCGGTGTAAACGGTTAGTTTGTTCAAAACATTATCGTAGGCTATAGAACCTTCACTTGACGCGCCCGGCGCACCGTTCTGACCAACAATAGTGAGTGCATTGCCTGTTGAAACAATCAGCTGGTTACTAACTGTGGTGTCGCTGGATGAAACATTCAAGTAGTCCACGCCTGTATTTGCCTCAACCACAAACAATGAGCCGATCGTGGAGGCTGCGTCTCTGATTGCGACTGCGCCGTCTGTGTTTGTAAGTACGATGATTGCATTCGAGCCATCTGCATCGGCAGTATAGGCCGCCTGCAGGGTTGAACCGCTGCCTGAGCAGTTTGCTAGTGTCACCAAACAGAAGGTGTCGCTACCGGTGATTGTAGGGATAGCTATAGCGTAGTTTCCAGCCAACGAGTTGAGGCTTATGGTGGCCGTGTTTGACGAGCCATCAGAGATAATCAATGAGCCAGCCTGCGTTGTCGAGCCAAGAGTAATATCGCCACCAGAGATAATCGTATCGCCAGCCGTGGTGATGTCGCCAGTGTTGGTGACCTGGAAGGCATCGCTCGCGCCCACCGTCAGCAACGCAGCCGGTGTTAGATCTCCGATACCTACATTTCCACCTTGGAAGATAGCTGCATAGTTAGTATCGGCACCAGTCACGCTCACGCTCAGGCCGGTGTTGGTTGAGGTACCAGCAGAATCGCCAGTAACACTCACGCTTAGACCGGTGTTATTGAATGTACCGGCGCTGCCACCCGTACGTGTAACGCTGATTGTCTGACCAGTTGTAGTGTCAGTTCCTGAACCCACAGCACCCGTATCCGTAACGGTCAGCACTCCGCCAGTTTGACTATTGGCGGTCGCATACGAGCTTGTCGCAGCTACTTCAAGGCCACGGAAGTCGCTAAAGCCGGTCAGGGTTGGGTTGATGTACAAACCACGGTAGGTTGCGGTCGCGCCACCAGAGATGTTAAGAGTCGGGTTAATTCGAGCAGCGTTAAAGTCATTGCCGCTACCAGATGTAAATGTGTTATTTGGCGTAATCGAGAAGCCTGAGTACGTTGCGCTTGCGCCACTGTAGCTGGTGGGTGTAAAGGTGTACGAGTATCCACCGGTACCGCCAGTCCAGTTGTTGTCGTTATAGAAGTTATTGCCTACACGAATACTTGCGCCGCCATTGTACGCTACGTCGACTTCGCCAGTTGCACCAAACACACCCACCCCAACAAATCGCAGCGAATTAGCAGCCGAGCCACTCGTGGTAGTGTTGACCTGCAAGACAGTCGCGCCAGCCGAGTCCGATACGTACAGCGCATTACCATCGGCATCTTGTGTCCTGACGCTCAAGGCAGCCGGGATACGATCAACGGCAGAGTCTGGGCCGTTGTTCGAGAAGGCTGTATCGACTGTCAAAGCGGTGTCGGATGTGATGGTCACCACTGTGCGTGTTTCGGTGCTAACGGTAATCTTGTCGCCAACAACTAGTTCGGTGGTAAACTTTGTACCACCAGTACCGGTTACCGATGTTGAGGCAGTTGGATCGATTGTACCGCTAAGAACCGTGTTTGCATTAGCGCGTACATAAGATGATCCCGATTGCAAAACACTGGCAGGATTAATTTGGTTGGCATAGCGCGTGTTTGTACCCGAATCGTTAATCGTAGTCGCGCCAGTACCGCTGTAGTTGTTGTCGGCTAAGTATGTGTAGTCAACGGTTGATGCTCGCAGGTCGATCGCGCTACCAGTACCGGCAGTATCTGTAATAATATTGCCGATGATCTGTGTGTAGTCGGAGTTACCGGCAATCGCGATACCATCTTCCGAACCGGTTGTGCCCGATGTATATACACTGTTGTTCTGGATCAAAACCCTATTAGAACCAGTTACGAATATGCCCGAGCCATCGTTATCTTCAAGGGCGTTGCCACTTATAACTGTCCTATCGGAACCAGTTTCGAGATAGATACCCTCCAACGCATGAAGCGAGATGACGTTGCCAGAAATTACGCTGTCAGTTGGCGCGCCCTGGTCACTATCAAAGCGGATACCGACGTCGGTGCTGGCAGAACCTGCAATGTTGTTATCGGCAACAGTAACTTTTGTGCCACCGGTAATTAGGATCTGACCGTAGTAAGTAGCGTCAGCGTTCGCAGTATCTGTATCCCAGATGTCGTTATTAGTAATCGAACTATAGCCAAACGTTCCCTCAATCGCCCATTTGGTCATGTGCGTAATACGGTTACCCTTAACTGTAATGTCCGACACACTGCCAATTCCACGAATACCAGCGCCGGTACCATTTGAGATGATGTTATCTGTAACCGAAACTTCCTCGGCACCCTGTAACTCGATAGCTGCGTTATCAGTGCCGACGCCATCATGGCTCTCGATCTTGTTGTCGCTCACATTTAGCCCAACCACGTTATTCATGTAGATGCCGATGCTGTCAAAGTCTTTCATGAAGTTGCCAGATATCTCATCGTGCAGATACGTACTGCCATCGCCGACTATATAAATGCCGAATTCACCGTTATATAGTCGGTTATTTCGAACTGTCGTGTAGCGTGTGTTAGACAGGTAGATACCGGTGTCGCTTGCTCGAGTAAAGTCAGAGATTTCGACATTTTCGATCAAGCCGCCGCGGCCGGCCGACGCACTCGCGCCTTGCATGTCGATACCTGTGTAGTTACCAGCGGATTGGTTGCCGTCGGAGTTCATGCTAATGGTCAAGTCACGAATCACCCAGTTGTCGGGGTTGCTATCTTCACTAAAGAAGCTCGTGGTTGTGTTTAAGGAGTTAGGAATCGTGATAATGGTTGCACCCTGGCCCGAACCGATAATCTCAACATCATCATCTACATCGATAGTTGCGTCGATGGTATAGGTACCTTCTAGCAGCAAGACCTTACCGCCACCGGCAGCGCTAACCGCATCGATGGCTGCGTTGATTTCTACTTGGTCGCCGTCGCCGGCTGAGCCAGTGTTGCCGTTGGCAACATAACCTGCCGATGATATGTTCGAAGAATCAACACTTGTGCCGACAACAGCCGTAAACTCGCGGCCACCTGCGGCACAGTTAGCAACTGTTACTAAGCAAATTGTATCGTTAGCCGTTACTGTTGGGATACTTATGATGTAATTACCAGCCAATGCATTGACTGCTAATGTGGCAGTATTGGAAGAACCGTCGGAAATAATGACGCCTCCTGCCTGGGCGGCAGTACCAACAGTGATGTCACCACCCTGAACGGTGACATCGCCAGTCGTAGTTGCGTTACCACCAATGGTCGTACCTGATGATGTTACGGCGAAGTAATCGGTGCCACCGTTAGCTTCGACTACAAACAAAGTCGTTACAGTAGATGCAGCATCTCGTACTACCAATGCACCATCAGTACCTGTAAGTGCGATGACCGCATCCGACCCATCAGCATCAGCATCATAAGCACTTTGCAAGGTTGTGCTACCACCGCCCGCACAGTTAGCCAGCGTCACCAAACAGAAAGTGTCATTACCAGTAATGGTAGGAATGGAAACCGTATAGTCGCTGGCAAGTGAGTTGACAGCGATAGTGGCGTAGTTAGATGAACCATCGGTAACTCTAAGGCTGCCGTTAGCCGTCAGGGTTTGTGTAATCGTGAGTGCACCGGCATTGGTTGTTGTTATGCCGTTGCGCCCAAGAGTTATGCCAGATGCGTTGGTTTGGCCTATTACTACTGTTCCCGCCGCACCCGTAGCAGAGCCAGTGTCGATGTACACGGAGCCCGAGTCTGTGCCCGTTCCGGTGCCGTCACCTGTTATGAGATTAAGATCACCCGTCGTAGCTGCGGCCGCGCCGGAATGTCCAGTGCCGACTATAAGTGAGTTTGAATTACCGGATCCATTACTTGAAGTTACAACTTGCTTAACGCCGCCACCATTTTGGAACTGGATATAGTCTTGGTCAACTTCTACACCACTTACGGAACCGACGTATAGTGCACCCCCGATTGTTACATCCCCGCTTCCTAAAAAGGTATAGCTTGGGTTAGTAGTGGCATTACCAAAGCTAATGTTCTCCGAACTATTCGTAGTATTTATGTTGATGTAGTTATTCGTACCTTGTTGCAAATCAAAGGCGTCCGTAACATTGTCAGTCAAAGAGTTTGTAAGTGGCGAAGCCGTACAGGTTGCAAGTTGATTAGAGCTATTGCGACACACATATGTAGAAGTGTCGGCCGAGCCAAGCGAACTAACAGAAAGCGTACCAGTTATGCTTGTGTTCGAAAGCAATTCAACCGAAGCGCTTCCGCTAGCCTGCAATTCGAGATTGCCAGAACTATCGAGTTGCCCGTCGGAAATAGTGTTTGTACCGGCGTTATTGATGGTTGTGGCGAATGTACCGCTCTGGAAGGTGTTGCCGCCAATATAGGTTGCATCCGATCCGGCTGCTGTACTGATATAGTCGCTTGTTCCTGCCGAGTCGTATAAGTGGTTGCCGGTAATCTTGTTGTTATCACCATCAATATCGATCGCGTCAGCGGCCGTAGCGCCACCGTTGTCGTAGAGTTGGTTATTGCTAACTATGTTGTTGTGCGACGCGCTATCTACAAAGATGCCTATATCGGCACCAAGGCGAATACTGTTGCCACTGATCTTGTTGTTAAGTGCTGTAGCCAAGCTGATGCCATCATCACCGGGCGAATAGATTGCGTTGTCTCCGATTGAGCTGTAGTTGCTTGACGATACGAAGATACCCATGTCGGTTGGGGTGTTGATAGTGTTACCCACCACCGTAACCTGATTACCTCCTACAAAAATACCGTCGTCAGCAGCAACCTCGATAGTGTTACCGCTAACTGTTGTAAGCGAGCCATCAGCGTAAATGCCCGTAACGCCAGCATCGTAAATGGCGTTACCGGATACCACCGTGCCTGTTGAGGAAGATGAAACTTCAATCGCGTTGTCCGGCGTATTATTAAGGGTATTGCCAGTAATCGATGTGTTGTCGCCAAGCGTGTAAATATCTGGGCCGCTAACGGTGTTTTCGATGTAGTTATCGTCAACAATGTTGCTTCTGCCAGTTGTCATAACTGTTGCACTCACAGCACCCGGATTGTTGGCATCAAACTGGTTACCAATCACACGCGTAGTAGAACCGGTTGAATAGACTCCACCATCGGTTAATGTAGCCGTACCGTTGCTGACGATAGTGTTTCCCTCAATCAAAATGTCGTTTGCTGCAACAGACACACCGTTATTAAGGTTCGAGTCCAAAATGCTATCTTGGACCTTTCCTCTTACCGAGCTGTTAAACTCTATTCCCGCATCGCCGTTGTTGCGCGAGGTTATATGATCTATGACTGTGTTTGCCGATGAAGTAGCAATGTGAATACCATCGGTGTTATCAGTAGCATTACCGGCATTGTTGCCATCAACGGTAAAGCCAGACAGGCGCACATTGTCATCACCGCTCACTAGTACGACTGGGAAAGCGCTGTTTGTAGAGTTAGGAACGAACAAGATTGTGGCTTCTTGGCCTGAGCCAATCAGAGCTACGTCGTCGTTAAGATCAATGCTAGTTGCAATGTTATAAGTACCTTCAAGCAGTAAGACCGTACCGCCACCTGCCGAGTTAGCAGCATTTATGGCTGATTCGATCTCGACTTCGTCCGAGGTGCCATCGGCAACATAATTGGCCGAAGCTGAATTTACCGAATCGCTGGCAGCCACAACATAGGTGTTTTCGTTGGCGCCACAGCTAACTACACCACCGCTGTTGGTCTTGAGATTAATACAGCTGGTGTTGTTGGCTAGAGTTAAACTGTTGCCAGAAGTTACAGTTAAGCCGGTGCCGACACTTACGCCCGTCGAAGCCACGGCTAAGTAATCTGCCCCGCCATTGGCTTCGACTACAAACAGGCTGCCAATAGTTGAAGCAGCGTCACGCACTACAATGGCTCCGTCAGTTCCTGTAAGCAGTATGACTGCGTCAGAACCGTCGGCGTCATTCGCGTAAGCACCTTGTAAGGTTAGGGTCCCGCCCGTGTCTGCATCTGTGCCACAAGTCAGGTCGCCCGATGCATCAGTCTCAAGAGCAGTACAGCTGGCAAAAGTTCCGTCAGCAAAGCGGATGCCTGTTCCCGATGTGCCGGCGTTAACTGTTAGAGTATCAGTATTGGCGTTGCCAATCGTCACGTTGGCATTGGCAATCAAGTTTTCTGTAACCGTTAGTGCACCTGCATTCGTAGTGGTGATACCTGAACGTCCAAGTAAAACACTACCTGCGTTAGCATTACCAATTTGTATACCACCCACCGATCCAGAGGCAGTTCCCGCGTCTAGGGTGATATAGCCCGAGTTTCCAGAGGTAGCATTGCCCGAAAAGATACTAATACTGCCCGAATTACCACTTGTAGTTGAGTTACCAGATTGTAGGTTCACATAACCAGAATCTGAACCTGCTCCAGTTACGGCACCTGTGCCAAACAAGAACCCACCAGAGTTGGTTGCTGCTCCGGTAGTGACAGATGTCTGAACATAGAAGTCACCCGTGCCAACCGACGAAATCTGTTTAGTATTGCCCGTCGAGCCTACATTGATCGTTGTGGTCGAAGCGCTCGAAGATGCGACGTTCAGAATGGTAGCTGCACCGAAAGCATTAATGGTCGTAGCGTTTGTGTTTAAAAGGTTGAAGGTCGTTTGAGTGGTGGTTAAGTTGGCCCCGTTAACAGCTAGATTACTGCTCGCCGTAACATCACCGGTAATAGTCGTGCCAGTTGAAGTTACGGCAAAGTAGTCTGCTCCACCGTTGGCTTCAACAACGAACAAGCTGCCGATAGTGCTGGCTGCATCGCGCAGCACTACTGCACCGTCAGCCGAAGTTAGGCCGATTACTGCATCGGAGCCGTTTGTATCTGCATCATAGGCCGCCTGCAAAGTTCCGCCCGTTCCTGCGCCAAAACAGTTACCAAGTGTTAGCAAACAGATCGTATCGCCAACACCTGCAGTGTTAGGCAATGCAATTGTCGCGTTACCTACTGTTTGGCTGGCAGCGTTGAGCGTAACAGTAAAGGCGTTCGTGCTATTCTTGAGCCCTATCGAACCGTTAGTAGTCGACGCAACACCAAGAATAATATTGTCATTAAATGTCTTAGCGCCAGCAAAGGTTTGTGCGCTTGTCGACACAAGACCCGGATTTGAACCATCAGCCGTTTGCATATATAAGTTAGAACCAACTATTACAGCACCATTGGCGCTCTTTGTTTGCGAGTCAATCGCGCCGATAGTCGTTACGCCCGAGCCACCACCTGCACAGTTAGCGGCTTGTTCTGTACATATAGTATCGGTAGCACTTGCACCATCGGGAATGGTAAGCAGTACATCCTGCCCTAGGCTCGAGATTGCCTGAATAGTAATGTAGTTCGCTGTGGCGCCGCCGTCGCTAAACAACAGGTTACCTTGTTTGTTGTTCGATCCAATTTGGACGTCACCGCCATCTTTAACTTGGAAGACAGTCGTACCGCCGTCTTGCAGAGTAACAATATTGCCTGTGCCTTGCTGGTTAACCGCGAGTGCTGCGTTTGCCGTGTTGACGTTCTGTGGCGATGCGCCTGGGTTAAGTTGTACAAACTCGCTGGCTGCCCTACCACCAAGCTCACTTGAGTTAAATGCATATGGAACAGCACCAAGACGTATAAATGGTCCCATCTCGCCGTCGCCACCACAGTTGGTATTAAAGTTAGCCTCTGTCGTACATGCAGTAGACGTTGAGGTGGTATCACCAATATTGATCGAAAGCCACAAGGTGTTGTTGTCCCATGGCACGTCTGCCAGTGTATTTACCTGGTCAGAAGCGGCTTCACCAAGTTGAGCAGATACATAACCGTTAGCGACATCGATACCCTCGGTATTGCCTTTGAGGTAGCTACCTGTCCAGGCCAAGGTTTCATCGGCAGTCCCTGGGGCGCCGTCGCCACCGTAGTAGATATTGAACTGAATGTTGTAGGTTCCGTCTGCAACCAGTGAGCCAGCAGCCGACAGCAGTCGAGCCTGAAAATGCATCTCTTCGTTGATGGCGGCTTGAGCAGGCCGAGCGACCAATCCAAACGCGGTTATGCCCGCAAAAATAATAAACACTCCAGAGGTCAGGAGTGTGTTTTTTAGGCCAATACGAGCAAAGGGTACACTTAATGCTTTTTTAGTTATAGTGGTTAGCCCTATTTGTTTTTGCACGGTTGCCCTATTTTTTTGACATCCGATGAACTGATATAAGTTTGCCCTCTAGACTATGCCTGTAGCCTAGAAACCCAATCTGTTCAATTTTTGTGGTGGATGTTTTTGTTTTTTATCTGTGCAGGTTCGATTATACGCCGTTACGTTCCCCTGTGCATAGAGCTAATCCACAGGGTTGTACATACCTGTGGAAAAGTTATATAACAACCCTATGCATTGTAAATAGTAACCAGAACATCTTATGAGAAATATTGCTCAATATTTGTGGGATAGTACAAATTTTATCGCCTCATAACAGTAGTAGGCCACAATACTCACCCACACACATTTGCACGTTATAGGTCGCAATTTAGGCTCAGTAAAGCTGCTATTTTGGGCTTGACACGTGTTTTTGGCAAAGCATTTTTAACACATTCTAAGCCCCATGGGCGCCGTATTTGATGCTGAGTGACATAGAACATTAACGTAAAAGAAAATGACCGCATATGCGGTCATTTTAATGCGAAATCGCTATGGGATACGCCACTTGTCGTTTGAAGAGGCGCTCACCTAACGTTTGAACGACAATGTCGCTCCGTTTTCGCGCTTCAAAACATCAGTACTTGTGCTTGATTCAATAACGCTAGAAGTGCTTGCTACAGACACAAATGTGCGGCCTGTCTGCACTGTTCGGCGCATGCGAACTTTCGCTACAAGCTGATCGCCAGTTACGTTGCCGATCTGACCACGCTCGATGTTGATCTTTCCCTGGCCATACGATGCCTTGGCGTCAATCGTAAACGCACTCTGTGATGCGTCTATACCGAGCACCTCGACTTTGTCTGAATCGTACGTAAGCTCCGCGTCGATGGCGTTAACAGATTTGCCAGCAGCGTTTACCCGCACGTCTACGGTAAACTCACCATCATTGGTTATCGACCGCTCTCGGGGTGACACATACAGTGTTACCTGAGGGCCGGAATCACGGCCGCTGCTCATCTGCTTGCTCGCAAGCGCGGTTGTGATGCCTGCCGCACCCATAAGCGAACATGCAAGTACAACCACAAACGCCTTACTAGTAAATAACTTTGACCCTTCATTCATGAACGCCACCTTCTCTGTTACTTCCGGATGACTTGGCCGGTTGCAACCACTTGTTAACTCTTAATCTATAGCATAGTACGATTTAGCGCGCTTTTAAAGTGATTATGTTGATAGTGTCATAAAAATAAGCGATCACCCTGTTGAGGAACCTATCGCGCTACGAGCAGAGCTGTCCATTAACAGTTGGGTTACCGTTGTCCACCGACTGTCCTGTCTCGATGATTGTGTTGCCTGTGCGTGCATTGCCCGGTGCACTCCAATTATTGGTTGGGCCACCCTGATACGTCCAACTAGAGCGGAAGAACCACACCCCAAAGTCGCCCACACAACCGGAATCTACATTCGAGAACCGGTTGTTGAGAAAGCGAACATTCGACACCGCAAATCCGCCAACTGGATTCGTCTCGGTTGGACTATAGTCGTGCGCGTAGATCGAGAATCCTCCACCCTTGATAAGATTGTTCTCCACCAGGAAGTCATCGGAGGTTTTTTGCGAGTTCCAGATTGCGATTGCGCTGGTGCCATCAATGCCCGACTGAAAGGTGTTGTGACGCAGCACCACATGAGCCGCGCCTTCTGTTTGGTAGCCGTCAAAATGACCGTTCGATTCAACCGCATTAAAGTTATATAGGTATGAGTCTTCCATTGTCAGGTTATTGCCACTACTCGCATTGCCCGTGTCAGCCCAGCTAAACACACCGTCTTCGATATCATGACACTTGAGGTTTGTGATTTGAACCGACGAGCCCTCGTGCCACACACACGTATGCACTGCACTGTTGCCGTTCACTTCTACATGATCGATAATTGCGCTGGCGCCTGCCAAAATCTTGATTGCACCGCTCCCCCCGCCGCCTGATCCAGAGTAATTAATCAGGCTGTTTTTGATCGTTACATTCTGGGCGTTAATAGTAATGCTACCGTTAATCTGCTGGCCATCGATGACCGTGTTATTGGTCGAGACTGTATGGCTCGCACTGGTCTGCAAACTTGTGCCGGCAGGATAGCCGGTATTGCTCGCTCCAGGCCAGCCACATGCTACCAAATTCGCCCACAGATATGCGCCGCCACTCAGACACTGTGCAGGCACCGTGGATGTACAGTTCGGGGGCGTTCCCGTCTGCCCGTCGGGGCAAACCGCCTGAAAGGCGATGGCCTGACCGCCACTTGCGCTCGCATCGGCCACCAAACTTGTACCGCTCGCAGACACATAATTTTCAGCCTCAGACACTACAGCATTAGGCGAAGTCGCAGCAAAGGACACAACCAGCATGACAATGCCAATGGTTCCAAACAGCCCCATAAATACAGCGACACATTTGGCCTGGCTTACATTGCCAAGTCTACGCACCAATTTTTTATGATTGTTGCTCATGTGACCTCAAACTGCTTACTTCAGACCATCGACATATGCTTTGATCTGATCCGGTTCGAGCGTGCCATCAGCTCGAACAAAAATCAGCAGATCTTTGTAGATAAAGATTATGACTTGCACCGTGTCATTCTTCTTTTGCGTTGGAATTGTAAAGTGTACGGTGCCCTTATCGGTCTCGATGCTGCCAGTAGTCCGCAGGTTAACCGACACCTCATTCAGGAATTCGTTCTGATTCTTGCGCTGTTCTTCCGCCAGTGGCTGCTGGCTAATGACAACTGGCAGATCGCCTACTTTATCCTGAAATGACGCCACGCCCAATTGCGGGTCAAATGCCACTTTAGTGTTTTCATCCCTTGTTTCTGATTCAACAACGTCGAAGGTTGGTTTAGGCGCGTCACTCACCCCCTGCACTTCACCATTGCCACCCTTATCTGGCTTCGAAAGTTGGCTCTTGGTCAAAATGACAGAAAAGCCTGCCAGTATAAATATCGCGCCCAAGCTACCCGCGACCATAAGCGTACGGGCGCCAAAACGCTTCTCGAGCTGCTTGTATGTTCGGATTACTGGTTTTAGCTGCTTATTGACGGCCTCAGGACGGTGTGAGCGAATAAACGCTAGCAACGTAACCGAATAGGAACGAATTCGTCGCCACAGCGCTGTCTTGAGCCGCGACGCAAACTCCGAAAGTACATCTGTAAACTTCCTAAATCGCTCGCCAAACGGAATCTCTTCTACCTCAAACAACTTCTCGCTCGAAGCCAGTGACCGAATATAGTCGTCGTAGGTCATCGGCTGCTTTTTCGTCGTCTGAGTGGGCGTCTTCTCCTTAGCTGGAGAATCACTAAATGCCTGACGATAGCGTAGCCGCTGTTGCGAGGCTTGCCATTCTGCACGACTCAGCGGACGGCCCCTCCTGCTTTGTCCGTTTTGCTCATTCATATGGCACATTGTAACATTTTTCGTTGAGCCATAAGCGGATATTCATGAGGTACTAGCCATACCTTGGTGGCTTGCCTATACTTATGTCTAATGAAACTCCTAAAGAAAGAGCTATGGTACGGGGTGGCCGTAGGTGTGCTGCTTGGTGGCTGCATCGGTTACCTGTTAAGCTCGAATCCTTCCCCTACCTCGACCAGCCAAAGCGCAGCAGACGACTACCCTCTGCTCTCAAGACGTATATTTATTGAAAACCCTAACGATACCCGCATCAACTTCTCTGGCCTCAGGAGCCAAGCGAGAGACTATTTTACGAGCCACAAGCTAAAAGGCAGCCTGTATTTTGAGTATTTGCCTACCGGCACATCAGTACGCGTGAATGGCGATGAGCAATACCGCGCCGCATCGCTCATCAAGCTACCGGTCGCCATGGAGCTGTATAAGGCAAGCGAACTCGGCCTACTCGACCTCGACAGTAAAACAACCCTAAAAGAAGAGTGGTTAAACGCCGACTACGGTACGCTCTACCAAAAAGGCGCTGGGTATGAGCTGACGCTGCGAGATGCTGTCACTATCATGCTCAGAGATTCGGACAACACTGCGCTCCGTGCCGTCATTGACGCGACTGATAAGGTTTTACCGCTTGAATACCGAGCACTCGGATCATTAGACGTGGAGTTTGCCGTAACTGATGCCGAGGGTAGCATTGATATTGGTACGCGTTCCTACAGCTCGTTCTTCAAGTGCCTCTACTTTGCGTGCTACAACAACGAGGCCGACTCGCAAGCTATCTTGCAAACACTAACCGAGACACCTTTTGCCGATCGCCTAGTGGCGGGAGTCGATGCAGGCGTTCAAGTCTCGCACAAGATTGGCGTATTCAACACCAAAATCCAAAGTGATTGCGGCATTATCTATATCGACAAGAATAATTATGTCCTCTGCATCATGCTTGAAGGAGATGACACGGACAAAACCAATCAGACCATTGCAGAAATTTCACGACTTGTCTTTGACTTCGTAAAATCTGATTAAAATAGCTTGCCTACGGTAGTGGGCAGTCGGCATCAGCAGACTGACGACAAGGCGTATCGAGTGGCTGCTGCTCGCCGCCGGTAAAAGTCTTACCGTGCCGCATTCGCTTGCTTGGATCAGATGTGAAGAACAGCGAAAGGTCGGCGATGGTTGGGCCACGGTTAACATCTTCGGGGTAGCCAAATGTCTTCGACGCGTCAATGCTCACATAAAAGTAGAAGTAACGGGCGCAGTCGATATCGTTGTTGCTGCCGTCGCGCGGCACGTATGGCGCCACATCGCCGAGCGTGACATCTCCATAGACTGTTTCTTGACCCCAAGTGCTCATGTCTGCGGTACCACAATCGGTTGCTACGCCATCAGTATCATTCATCGAGCGATAGCGCACCTGCCAGCGCGCACCAATTGAGTTATCCAAACCATTCATAAGCCATGAATTCGGATAGACATCGGTATCGGTATCGATCATACGCGAGTAAATAGCCACCTGCGGCTGGGAACGAACGGTAGAATTAAAGTGGCGGTTCGCAGCAATAGAATAGGTAGAAAGCGCCGCGACCGACTTAGAAACACTAACGGTAAGCGAAGTGGTTGAGTTTACGCTTAGGATCGTCGCCGTTGATGCATCGGAATATGTAATAGTGGCGCCAATAAAGTCGCTGGTCCAGCTTGTACCAGAACCCGTAACAGTCGTGCCGGTTTGCTGAATAGTACCTGTGGTATATGCAGCACCTGCAAGGATATTACATCCACCTCCCATCGTATATATCTTGCCCTCGTCATACGCAACGGCCGCGCCATAGCGACCACCGCCATACCTGACATTCGTCTCGTACCACTCTCCTACGCCAGTCGGGTTGTTACCGGTAGCAATTGTCGTGTTTGCGACAATCGGTGTAATCATCATTTTTGGAGCACACGTCGTTGCGGCTGTGCGCCCACCCACCAAGTATATATAGCCATTCGCAGACAGCGCCCGCGCATCGCGCAATGAAAACGGCAGACTGGTGGTATATGTCCAAGCATCAACCGTGCCATCACTGTTAATTTGGGTAAACTGACCGTCCGGTAAGTAGTTTGTGCCATCGTAGCCCCCAAATAAATAGAGGTTGTTGGCATACGCCGTTACAGCTGCGCCAACGCGGGCCACATCGAATGAAGTTGTGCTCGACCAGGCCGAACCAATGTCCCCGCCCGAGTTAAGCTGTGGGCTGACATACACCGTCGACTGAGCTGCTGCCGAGTCGTTGTAGCCGCCGACGACATACAATCGGTTATTCCACACGGCAGAACCGTGCTGTGTGCGGTCTGCGGGGATGTCATTAGTTGAGTCTGCCCAACTGGCCACATTCCCGCTCGATGGGGTGCCATAATACACATCAGCCTTCTCGTCACCAGTGCCGTCTTGGCCGCCCATGTAGTACAGCGTGCCTCCGGCCACCTCAAGCGTACCCCAGGCACGCGCACCAGGTAATGTCGTGTCCGTGGTGCTGGCCCAACTGCCACTCTGCGTGCCATCCGACGCGCTAAGGGCGGTAAACTGAACGTTGTCGGTGACTGTAGAGCAGCCAATATTAGTACACCCTCCTGCCACATATAAATAGCCATTGTAGACGGCCGATGCCGCCCCGATTCTGTTGGTGTCAGTTGCGAAAGTTTGGTCCGACTGGGCTGTAAAGTCAGATGCGGCACCACTATC
>CAZHXE010000015.1:0-15681 GCA_964536005.1 uncultured Candidatus Saccharibacteria bacterium | reverse complement strand
TAATTAGCAGCCATATAAATGAACCTCCTGCAATTGAGGCTATTTCTGCTTTGTTTAGCTTTTTCATAAGTTGTCCTTGGGCTTTTCTTGATTATAGCACTTCGGCTTGCTTTAAATTCAGCGCCATGCCACAAGATCAGAGGAGGCATGCCTACAAGATCATGAAAAATCCCGAGAGTATTACGACCTGTGTCCGTGATATGTTCGACTAATCTACCAATGCTATAGTTAACGGTATGAAAGCGGTAATTTACACAAAATATGGTCAACCTGATGTGCTTCAGCTTGTAGATATTGAGAAGCCAGCACCAAATGATACTGAAGTTTTGATCAAGGTTTACGCAACAACGGTTAATCGGACTGACTGCGGTTTTAGAAAGGCAAATTATTTTATATCACGCTTTGTAACCGGACTGCTTAGGCCAAAACAACAAGTGATGGGCAGTGAGTTTGTTGGCGAAGTTATTGAAACTGGCAGCAAGGTTACAGAATTTGTGGTCGGCGACAAGGTCTTTGGATTTGATGACGTCCGTGGCGCTGCTCATGCCGAATATATGGTCGAACGAAGCAACGGGCCGATAGCGAAGCTACCAAGCAATATTAACCACCTAAAAATGTTTCCGGCCGCAGAAGGCGCAACCTACGCACTGAATGTTATAGAAGCATCGGGCATTAAAGGCGGACAAACTGCTTTAGTGTATGGTGCGTCTGGTGCGATCGGTTCGGCAGCAGTGCAGATTTTAAAGTATCGGGGTGTAAAGGTAGTGGCTGTCTGTGGCACCAACGGACTGAAAGCTGTTAAAACTCTTGGAGCAGACCTAGTGGTTGACTATCAGAAAAGTGACTTTACTCAAACCGATCAGCAATATGATCTGATTATTGATGCGGTCGGCAAAAGCTCATACAAAGTTTGCAGACCACTGCTAAGCAGAGGCGGTAAGTACGTTTCGTCTGAGCTAGGCCGCGGTGGTCAAAACCCACTGCTAGCCGTATGGTTCGCGATTACCGGTAGCAAGAAGGTTATATTTCCGATCCCTAAGATTAACAAGGATAAAATAGAATATATCAGAGAAATGTTCGAATCAGGTGCATTCACGCCTCTTATCGACAAAGAATATCCCCTTGATCAAATCGTGGAGGCTTCGCGCTACGTCGAAAGCGGTCAAAAAGTTGGGAATGTCGTTATCAGGATGCCTCAGTCGTAGAGTTAGTGGTCTGTTTTGCCTGCTTTGGGGAAATATATAAGTGGGCCAGGCCTGCAGAATCATTCAACCGGAACGATGATGTCGATGTTATGATTGTCTAGCTTAAGCTTTGGATCCGCCGAAAGCCCAGGTTCCAATACTTTAATTCCTGAGGTATTAGCCTTTATAGCATCTTTTTTGAAATCTAGAACTAAATGCTTGCCAGATTTCACCCTACTCATGACTAGGTTGTAGCTATCAGAATGATCGTCGTCGAGCTGCCCGATTATCCATACTTCAATGCCATATCGGTTAAGTTCTTCATCGAAAGCTTTTAGGCGATCGAAGTCAATCTCTTCGTGCCCATCGCTCATTCTACGTACTCTGAGAACTATTTCTGTGCCTGGTTCATATCTTTTTTTGTATTTTTTGTTGAGCACTTCGTAGATATCTTTAGAGTATAGATCTCGTTCGGTAATCTCTAATAGATGTTTGGAAGTTAGTCTCCTTTTTTCAGACATATCATCACCTAGCACAATAGCATCTGGAGGGTCCTTCTCAACTCGACCTACCCAGTACTGTCCACCTGAAACTTCGCGTTTGAACGTTGCATATGTTGCTGCTACTAGCAACTCGCGAAGAACTTTAAACTCTTTTTTATTGGAGTTATTCGCCAAATCTTCCCCGTTGATTAGTAAGCACTCATTCCACTTTAAAAAGATAACTTCTGGGCTTAGATATAAATTTTCTGGAAGAGTATCAAAGCCATACAATACAAGTTTTGTAGAATCCCCTGCTCGTTCTCGCATATGCTAAACCCCTTTCTTTAATCATATCAAATGTAAAGAGACGAATGGGAGCCAATTCATTTTCTGTAGGCAAAAGGATCAAGGGTGTATTGTCGAGAAGATATTACTAACAGATTATTTTTTCGCGTCTCCATACCCTTGGTGGTCGGTAAGTTTGCATTCTTCGTCGCGTAAAACTTCATCTGTTTCAGAATCAACAAGCTTCTTTTTGTAACGATTATTTTCACGATCAACGATCTGCTCCAGATGAAGCCACTTTCCATCGGTATGTCTTAGGTCGTCACCAATTTTTGATTCAATAACCTGCCTCTTGATACCTGGTCGCTTCATTTTAATGGTAATCAATGATTTAACATGTATTACATCTGTTGCAGCAATACTAAAAATGCGACTCATAGAACCACATTTGGGGCAATCAACTCTATTTTCAACGTTCGCTATATGTTTGCCTGTTAGGTTAATGTAGCATTGCGAACACTTTGCAGATGATGTAGTTAAGTCCATATGCCTATTATAGGCTAAAGCAAATTATATTATGCAACGTGAGATCGAAGGAAGCTAGGGTATACGTGGCCTATAATTTAATAACGCCGCCTTATGACTCATGTGTCGGGGAGAGGATAGCGGCCTGCGGCCTTCTCCGGTCGCTTCGCTCCCTGCGCCGAACCTCTTTCGGTTCGACTCCTTTTCCCTTCGGGAAATCATGAAAAAAAGATGATCATAAAGATCATCTTTTTTTCATGGCTCCGGGGAGAGGATTCGAACCTCCGACCCATTGGTTAACAGCCAATTGCTCTACCGCTGAGCTACCCCGGACTACGTCTCACTAGGAAACTTCGTCATTATAGCCATACTTTGCACCTGGGGTCAATCAGATATGTAAATTTGTGGCTGGTTGACGGCTTGGCTAAACAAAAGTACAGTAGTAGCTATACGTCTTATAAGAATATGTAATATATAGGGGTCATAACAAACATGGAAGAGCGTAGTATTGTTAGGGTATTAATTCTGAGTATCGTCACATTTGGCATTTACTCGATCCTGTGGCACTTTTGGACCACTTCAGAACTTAACGCAAAGGGAGCAAACATACCCACTGCTTGGTTGCAGATTATTCCGATTGCTAACCTCTACTTCTTTTACAAGTATTACGAGGGTGCGGAAAAAGTCACTGGTGGTAACGTGAACGGTATTCTCTACTTTGTACTTGCACTGTTTGTGAGCCCAGTTGTGTCAGAGCTTCTGGCTCAAAACGAATACAACAAGATGCACGCCACAGCTGGCGCTGCAACTCCAGCAGCTCAAGCCCCTGCACAGCCTGTAGCCATGCCCGCAGCGACCGATCAGCCAAGCGCACCCGAAGTACCAGTTGTTGCAGCCGATCCAACCCCAAGCGTTGAGCAGCCTATGCCAAGCGCAGAGCCTGTACCCGCAACACCAGAGGTACCAGTAGTAGCAGAGCCAACCCCTGCATCTGTTGAAGTACCAGCCGCAACACCAGCACCAACCCCAATGCAAGACATTACGCCTCCACCGGTTGCACCAGCTCCTTCAGCCGAACCTACTGCCGAGCCAACCGATCAGCCTCCACAAAACCCACCGGTTGTTCAGTAAGTAAATTAGAGTTTCTTACGCAGTGCCGCCAATCGCTCCGCAAAGCTGTTGGCGGCACTTTCGAATCCAAGCACTTTTAGTGAACCCGTTAGCACATAGAGCGCGTCAACATCTGCCGTCGGCGGAGCCACTTGCGCTTCGACTGATTCAAACTTTTTGCCCACCAGCTCAACAAGCCACTTTTCTTCGGCTGGCTTGACCTTGCCACTCACAAAGTCTTTGCTCGTACCCACTACTTCAAGCGACCTGGCCGAGCGGTCGCGCTTTTTAAGAAGCCCTTTTACAATCAGGTTATCCACGTGGGCGGCCACAGTCGCGACCGACTTGTAGCCCAGGCCGCGCATAATTTCGCGGTAGCTGGGGCCGTAGCCATGGCCGGCAATAAATGTGTCGATAAAACTTAAGAGCTCGCGCTGCTTCTTTGAAGGGCGTTCTTGGGGCTGCTGCTGCTGTTCGCTATTCATACGTATATCATATCATTTGCATGCGCTCACGCGCACAGGCCCTTTAAACGCGCCTTGACGGGCGTATTTTTGGCCAATATGCGCTATACTAACCCTAGTATGATCTACCCTCTACTCCTGGTACTGGCAGATTTCATCGCCCTGCTGGCTGCTTTTACACTCGCCTACATTTTGCGAGTACAAGTTGACCACTCCCCGCTCGTCGCCCAAATTCCGGCCGCGTCGTTTATTAAAGTTTTTGCGCTCCTCTTCCCTCTTTGGCTGCTCGTGAACGCGTTCTTGGGGTTGTATACCAAACCTATTTACGAAAAGCGCTTCCCTGAGCTCGGCCGGCTCTTCATTGGTTCGTTCATCGGCATCCTTATCATCATCGGCTACGACTTTGTGCGCGACGAAACCATATTCCCTGCCCGTTTGGTGCCCGTGTATGGATTTGTCTTAGCATTCATCTTGCTGCTGGTTCTGCGCAACGTTTTGTGGCTGTGGCGGCGTTTTATGTTCCGGTTTGGCTTTGGCGTGCGCGGCGTGATGATTATTGGCGGCAACGAAGCCACCCGCAAACTGTCGGAGCATCTAAAGTACACACTTAAGAGCGGGTTCGAAATCCGCGCTGTAGTTGGAAGCTCAAAGTACTTACCAGGCGATTTTAACGGCGAGTTGTTTAAGTCGCTCGACGAAGCGCTCAGCTCAGTCCAGCGGCTTGGCATTCATACCATCTTGCAAACCGAGTTTTACGAACAGGATTCAAAAAACGAAAAGGTGTTCGAAGCTGTCCGCAACCAGCACTTGCAATACAAGTTCCTGCCTTCGCAGTCCGAATTCTACACGGGCAAAAACACCGTTGAAGTACTGTTTGGCTTCCCTGTCATCTCTGTTCATCAAACCCCGCTGATTGGCTGGGGCCGCGTCGTAAAACGGGTGATCGATGTGATCCTGGGCAGCATCCTAACGGTTCTGGCGCTGCCTGTTATTGCCTTGGTCGCGCTGATCATTAAGCTGCAAGACCCAGGCGCGCCTGTCTTTTATACGCAAGCACGTATGACCCGTTTTGGCTCGTCTTTTAAGATGTACAAACTGCGCTCAATGTACGCCAAGTATACCGTGAAGGGCGGCGACATTGCCCAGCGCAACATTCAAGCCTTTAAAGACATGGGGCGCGAGGATTTGGTTGAGGAATACAGGCAATACCACAAGGTCAAAGAAGACCCACGTGTGATGCCAATCGGGCGTTTTATACGTTCAACCAGCATCGACGAGCTACCGCAGCTATTTAACGTACTCAAGGGCGAGCTGAGCCTGGTCGGGCCGCGTCCCATGTACAAAGAAGAATTGGCGCCGTACCGCAAGCTGGCGGGTGGCGACGTAATTTTAAGCGTTAAGAGCGGCCTAACCGGCATGTGGCAAGTGTCTGGCCGTAGTGATGTGACGCTGGAAGAGCGCGTTAAGCTTGATTTGTTTTATGTCCAGAACTGGAGCCTGTGGCTGGATATTAAGATTTTAGCCAAGACGATTTACGTGGTTTTGCTTGGTCGGGGCGCTAACTAGATGAAAATCGCCCTCGTCCACCCGTGGCTCACCAATATGGGAGGCGCCGAACGGCTGCTGCTTGAGCTACACAACCTCTACCCCAACGCACCCATCTACACATCTGTGTACGACCCAGCCAACATGCCAGAATTCGCCAAGCTTGATGTGCGCACCACCTACTTGCAAAAGTTGCCATTTTGGCGGTTTAAACAGCAAGTTTGGTCACCATTAAGGCCTGGTGCCTTTAAGCGCCTCGATTTATCTGAATTTGACGTGGTAATTAGTGTAGACACTGCGGAAGCCAAAAACGTACGCGTGCGGCCAGGTGCCCTGCACATTTGCTACTGCAACACGCCTATTCGCTACTATTGGTCTCATTATGAGGAGTACAAAAATGACCCTGGCTTTGGCGCGCTCAACCCGCTTATTCGGCTCATTATGCCGCCCGTAACGGCCCTGCTTAAACGCATCGACTACCGTGCCGCTCAGCGCGTAGACTACTTCATTTCCAACTCGTCCGAGATTGAGCGCCGCGTGCAAACCTACTACAACCGCCCATCGGCCGTCATTAATCCACCAGTTAGCACTGCCAGCATGCAACCAAGCAAACTAGGTAAACCGCGCTCCGGCTTTGTGATCGCTTCGCGCCAAACCACCTATAAGCGCGTCGATCTTGCCATCGCTGCCTGTAGTTTGATCAATGCACCACTGACCGTAATTGGCGACGGCACCGAGCACGAGAAGCTCAAGGCCATGGCAGGCCCAACCATACGGCTCCTGGGCCGAGTCGACGAAGGCACCAAGATTGCCGAACTACACAAAGCGGCCGCGTTCATCTTCCCCACCGAGGAAGACTTTGGCATCGCGCCCATTGAAGCTATCGCGGCAGGCTGCCCGGTGGTAGCCTACGCCAAAGGGGGCGTGGTGGACTGGATGATCGAAGGCAAAACCGGACTGACATTTGACGAGCAAACGCCCGAGGCGCTGGCTGAAGTACTCAGGCAATTCAAACCTGAGGATTATGATGAAGAGTTCCTAATAAAACACGCCGAAAAATTCCGCCCAGAGCGGTTTAGGGATGAAATTAAAGCCTTTGTCGACCAGGCGTGGTCGGAGCATCAAAAGAAGACTGATTAAGTCAGATCAGGCGCGGGTCGAATGGCTGTGGTACCACTTCTACTAGGTTAGCCTTGTCTAAAGCCGCGTTCGTCCATCCAATCTTGGAATCCGCTTCGTGCGCAACAATCACCCGCCGTAACTTTGCAATGGCATATCCAATTTCCATTTGTACGCCAGCCGATATATCACTAGACGTAAAGGCAACCACGACATCGCATTTATCGATCTCATCCAAGTCCATACGAATAGCCGCAGCAGGATCAACATTATTTATCTTGTATCCTTCGCTGCGCAGCGCACAAAATACCTCATGTCCAAGCTGCTCGATCGCGTCTACTTGCGCATCGAGCCATTCCCGATACTCATCGAAGACTTCCCCTGAAACATAATTTACTTTGCTAGCGTAGCTGCATGCGACAAATACTCTCATGCAGCAATAATACGGTATGCTTTTTTGATCCGCAATTAGATGATATAGTCTGCCTATAAAATAAGTGAAGAGGTATAACCGCATGAAAGTTAATCCGAACATTTTCCGCGGATACGATTTGCGTGGAATCGTTGATGAAGATTTAAACGAAGAAATAGCCGAGCATTTGGGTAGAGCGTTCGGAACCTATCTGACCAGACGCGGCATTAACGAGGCGGTGGTTGGCCGTGATTCGCGCGCCACCGGCGAGGCGTACTCTAAGGCGTTGGCCAAAGGCCTTTCTTGGGCCGGCATCGATGTGATCGACATCGGCATGGTGCTCGTTGGCACATTTTATTGGTCGCAGTATCACTTTAATCGGCGTGGCGGTGTGTATGTTAGTGCCTCGCATAACCCACCAAACTTTAATGGTTTTAAATTCGCCAACGACTTCTCTGAAACACTTGTGTCAGACGGCATGCAAGAGATGCTTCGCCTGGTAACAGAAGAAGATTACGACCAAGCTGAGACTCCAGGTAATATTGCCGAAGAGGATATCAAGCAAACCTACTTTGACGATCTGCTAACTCGGCTCAAGGTAACTAAGAAATTTAAAGTTGTCGTTGACCCAAGTTGCTCAACAGCGGGTGCTTTTGCGCCGGATTTGCTGCGGCAGGCTGGTTGCGAAGTTGTTGAATATAACACCACTATTGACTCTTCATTCCCGCTTGGTACCGCCGATCCAACCGAGTCAAAAGTTGCAGAGCGTGTAAGCAAAGAAGTGCTTGAGTCAGGCGCGGACATTGGCTTTACCTACGACGCCGACGGTGACCGCATCGGCATCGTTGACGAAAAGGGCGGTATTATTTGGAATGACGTTTTGGTGGCGATTTTTGCTAGTGATGTTCTCGCAGACCATCCGGGTGCCACCATTATGTACAACACGCTTTGTTCAAATGTTGTACCAGAGACCATTAAGGCCAAAGGTGGAACGCCGTTCATGTGGCGAACTGGCCATTCGTTCTTAAAGAAAAAGAATCAGGAAGTAAAAGGTGCCTTTATTGGTGAGCTGTCGGGCCATTTCTTCTTCTCGGCCGACTTCTATAACCATGACGACGGCCTTTACTCTACTCTGAGATTGTTGCAGTATCTTTCAAGAAGCAACCAGACTTTGTCTTCGGTAGTCGCAAGTCTTCCAACCTACATTTCGAGCCCAGAAATCAAGGTTTACTGCGCCGACACAGAGAAGGTAGATCTAATCGACAAGCTATCGCCTATCCTTAAGGAAGATTACCCTGAGGCCGAAGTGATCAGCGACGAGCGGGCCGGCGATGGCCTCAGACTCGATCTAACCGATGCAATGTTCGTGGTCCGCTACTCGCAGAATGGCCCATATCTTACGATTAAATTCGAAGCCAATTCTCAGGAAAAATACGATGATTTGCGCAAATATATTGGCGCTTTGCTGCACAGATTCGACGAGATCGACTGGGAATCGGACATTAGTGTAAACGTAGAAGCACTTTAATATTCTACCTTCACTACAAATTAAAACTCACCCTCTGAGGGTGAGTTTTTTTAGTCTACGACCTTTAAAGGTATTGATCGAGGCCGCGATTTTTATGTTCGTCTAAAATTGTGCCCACATCAGGGCTTAAGTCACGGTCCATAACGAGCAGGGCGTCGTCAGTGTCTACAATTACCAAGTTCGACACACCCATCGTAGCTACGATCTTCTTCTTGTTGGCCTTGATGACGGTGCTTTTGGTATCAATTTGTAGTGAGTTGGCATCTATGTAGTTCTGGCCGTTAACTGTGAAGTATTCGTGCAGTGAACTCCACGAGCCAATGTCGCTCCATTTGTACGGCAAAACCACAGCCAGCGCGCCGCCGTTGTCCATAATCGGACGAGTCACAACCTCAGTTGCACCCTTTTCCATTGATTCATAAATCTGGTTGGTCAGTTCAAGCTCGTTTGGCTTGCCAAAGGTCTCTTTGATCTTCATGAGGCTCTCATACCAGTCAGGCTTGTGCTGCTTGTAGGCCTCAAGAATTAGGCGGGGCTTCCAGGTCATGTGGTTGCTGTGGGTAATGATGTTTTGCTCGTGGATGAGCTTGCTAACTTCTTGCATAGTTTGCGGACGCCACACAAAACGATCAATCTCATGTACTTGCAAACCGCTCTTGTTCTCGACATTTGCACCAAGCAGAAGATAGTCGATACCAGCAATTGGATGCTCGGCCACCAAACCACCAGTGATCATTTTGTCGGTGGTAGCAGCTAATTGCTCCATTTCTTGAATCATAAGCAAGTACTTGTCGCTTGGTTCGCGAATACAGTCAGCCTGTACGATCATGCATGGCTCATCTGGGTAGGCAACGCTCAACTTAAGAAACGCATAGCCCTCTGCAGGGCCGCGATCACGACGAATATCTGGCTCAATAATAATGTTTTCTTCTGGAATATGTGGAGTCTGCTCGCGAACATACTTTAAATACGGCTCTTTGGTCGAGACAAAGATGTCTTTGGCGTCAAACTTCTCGAGAAGGATATCAACGTTATGCTGATACAGCGACGTTTCGCCAAGCACAGGCTGGAACTGCTTTGGCTCCTTGGTGGTGCTGTACGGCCATAATTTTGTGCCTTGCCCACCAGCAGTAACGATAAATTTCATAACCTTCAAATCTCCTCATTAAACCAATAAACAACCTGTGCATTTGCATAGGGCCCGAAAGGCGCAGTTTATAAAATACACATGCGTAAATCAAGCGAATAATACTAGATATCTATATCATTTATAGGTGTAGTTCGTCAAGTTTCGCGATTTCTGCCAGAGCTTCTTTTTTGCGTATATGCTTTTGTGTGAGTGCCCTAAAAATGCTACAATATGTATGTAGCGCGAGAAGGCAGGGCATGCCAAAACGGCTACGGAAATCGTTATACTTATTTTTATAACAACGAATAGGGCAATTAGGGATTATGAAGTTAAACAAGCTGCATGCAGCATTGATTGCAGTCGCTCTCGCCGGAATGGGGACGATTGGTTATTTTGCGTTTGCTAACAACAACGACACGCCTAAACAACAGAATTATAGCGATACGGTATCGTCCGACCAAGAAAGTTCAGAGAATACCAACGACTCCAACCCGCTCACACCGAACGAAGAGATTGAGCAACAAAATCAGAATGAAGACAATTCGGAGCGCCCAGCCGACGACCAACCGGCGAAGACTCCTCAGGTGACCGTCAACGAGAAACCAACCATATACACCGGTTACGGACACAACCAGCTCAAGCCACTCCCCAATGGTCAGTCAACCAGTACCACCTGCACCACAGACGCCAAAGTTGCCTGCACCATCGTCGCTACCAATACCAGCACTAAAGAAAAGGTTACATTTGATGCCGTCACCACCGACGCCGAAGGCGTGGCGCGCTGGAGCTGGACTGGCGGCAAAGAACTCACCTCGGGCACCTGGGAACTGGTCGCAAAGGCCGGCGATAAATCATCCGACAAGGAGACCTTATACATTCAATGAAACGATCAATATTCTTAGCAATACTAATTCTAGTGGGGTATGTGGTTATGCCATTTCAGCGCACTGCTGAGGCTGCAAGCTTCAACAAGAATCGTCTGATTGACGATTCGCTCTTTACCGACGCAGATTCCATGACTGTGGCGCAAATCCAGTCATTCCTCGAGAGTGAAGGCTCACTCTTGGCCAATTGGGTAGACAACGTCGACATGCGCCGCCCAAGTGACAACTGCATCGTGCACCATGCCACGGGCATGACGGCAGCCGAAGTTATCCACCAAGCTTCCACAGCCTGGGGAGCCCAGGTGTATGGCTCAAACGGCTGCGCCGTCAGTGGTTCATACTGGTCGGACGCATCGCACAGTAACTACACGCTAGAGACAATTAGCCCAAAGGCATTATTAGTGACACTGCAAAAAGAGCAGTCGCTCATCAGCGCTGACGGTACTTATTCGACCAATCCCAACGCCTACAAGAATCCAGCCTGCTGCACGAGTAACGAGTATAAGCTGGCTCGGGCGATGGGTTATGGCGTGCCAGATTCCGGTGGTATCAACGAAAAATACCTGGGCTTTTACAACCAGGTAAACTGGGCGGCTTGGCAATTGCGCTACAACTACGAGCGTTCCGGCGGCAACACTGCCTGGGACGGCGTGGGCTACCTAACCTATAGCGGCCCAATGATCGAAGGCAGCTTTAGGCGCTGCGGCACCTGCTCGCCAGAAGCGTTTGACGGCTATTTCCCAATTGACGGCACGCCGCTTTACATGGACAACCGTGCCACGGCATCGCTCTATTTCTACACGCCGCATACTTACCCCGGGTATCACGGCAACTATAACTTTGTGAACTTCTACACTGACTGGTTTGGCTCTACGTCTGCCAAGGACTTTGCCTACGCCTACGCCGGGCACGACAAAAACCCGGCCATGAAGCAGGGGTTCACCAATACGGTTAAGCTTAAGCTTAAGAATATTGGTTCACAAACCTGGTATGACAACAGTGGTCTTGCCGGAGCTCCGGCAGATGCCAAGGCAGTGGTGCTCACCTCAGACAAACCGTTAAGTCATGGCGTGGATTTTTCACTCTACTGGGATTCAGCCTCCACACCTTCTAAAGAATTTAAGAAAGTGTATGAGGCCGACGGGGTTACGCCCGCTGCCGATCAAGACGTGGCCGAGCCAGGGCAGGTGGCAGAGTTCGAGATCAAGTTCCGCGCACCCAATGGTAAGCCAAGCGGCTCATACCAGGAATACTTTACGCTCAAGCGTGACGGCATTGGCGGAAACAGGCTGTATGGCAATGACATTTGGATTTGGGCGAAGGTCTTAAAGTCAATCTATACTGCAGAGTTTGCCGGACAATCATCCCCAGACGACGTGTTTGACGACCAAACCGAAACCGGCTACATACAGTTCAAGAACACCGGCAACGTTGACTGGTTTGACAAAACCAGTGTTCCGAGCGGCATAAACCCCGTGACACTTGCAACCTATGCACCAATCAACCGCGAATCCGACCTGAACCGAACTTGGGACAGCGACAACCGACCAGTTGTCGGCCAATTTAGCGCCGTATACGAAGCTAATGGCACCACGCTTTCGAGCAATCAACATAAGGTTAAGCCTGGTCAGATTGTGCGCTTTGCTATCGACTTTGCCGCCACCAAGAGTGCCACTACCCAAAATTACAAAGAGCACTTTAGGCTCATCCGCGAAGGCGCCTCACAACCACTGCTCGGACCAACCGCCTGGCTCTACAACGACTACGACTCGGGCAGCTTTATTGCCAACTTCGTGCAGCAGACTGCTTCGCCAACTATCGCAGAGGGTGCGACCGCAACCTATAAGGTTCGCTTTAAGAACGAAGGCACTGCCAAATGGTACGATGCTTCGAGTGTGCCTGAAGACATGGCTCCAGTGACCGTAGCCACCAATGACAGCATCAACCGAATGAGTGACTTTGGTGGTACTTGGGCCAAAAAGAACCGGCCTGTAAGTGGCTTTAGCGCTGTCTATAACAGCAACAACGCCACACTGAGCAGCAATCAACATGTGGTGTCGCCAGGCCAAATTGCCGAGTTCACCATTACACTTAAGGTGCCCGCCACCTATGACGCCGGCAAATATCGCGAAGACTTCGTACTAATTCGTTCCGGCGCCAAAGACTTTATGTTTGATTCCAATGCCAAGTTCTGGACCTACGTCACCGTTCCGTAAGCTTCGCAAAAGCCGGGCGTTGTCGAATAATAAAAGGCCACTATCTGCAGCCTTTAGTGCGCTATAATATTGGCCATGAAGATAGCTGTAATAGGTAGTGGGTATGTTGGCACAACCACGGCGACACTCTTGGCTTTTGCAGGCCACGACGTTCGCGCAATCGACGTTAATCAGGAAAAAGTAGACACCATCAACTCGGGTAGGGCATTTTTTTTCGAAAATGGCCTTGATGGGTTAATCGCGCACACCTTACAAAGCGGCAAGCTGCAGGCTACAAGCTCATACGACTGGGTGGCCGATGCCGACGTGATCTTTTCGTGCGTTGGCACACCAGACAACCCCGACGGTAGCGCCAATATGAGCTACGTTGATACTGTTGCCAAACTGGTAGGCGAGCAGGCCAAAGACGGCGCGATTTTTGCGCAAAAAAGTACCGTTCCGGTCGGCACAGGAGCTCGACTCATGCCTCTCATGCCCAGACTCTCATATGTTTCTAACCCAGAATTCTTGAGCGAGGGAACTGCCATTCATAACAGTCTTATATATGATCGTATTGTGGTTGGCGGCGACGACCTGGATGCTGCACAGCGTGTCGCGGAGCTCTTCCAAGGAATCGATGACCACGCCCTGGAGATAAACAGGGTATCGGGCATCAACGCCGACCAAACAAAAATCGAACAAAATGCCGGCGAGATAATTATGACCAGCATCAATAGCGCCGAGCTCATGAAAGTCACCGCAAACGCGTTTTTGGCGCTAAAAATTTCATTCGCCAATAACGTGGCGAAGTTGGCCGACAAGAGCGGCGCCGACGTAACCGAAGTAATGAATGGCGTTGGCTCCGACCGGCGCATTGGCCGAGCCTTCTTTAACGCAGGGCGCGGCTACGGCGGTGGCTGTTTCCCTAAAGACGTCAGCGGACTCATCACAGAGGCCATTAAGTATGGCGTGGATTTTAACATTATGAACGCTGCAGTCGAGCTTAATGAATCAATGCCGGGCTATATCATCAATAAAGTTACAGAGACCATGCAGCTTAAGGATACGCGCGTTGCCGTGCTTGGCTTGTCGTTCAAGGCCGGTACAGATGATTGCCGCAAATCGCCCGCCATCAAAATTGCCAACATGCTCGCAAAGCTCGGTGCACAGGTAACGGCTTACGACCCGAAAGCCAACCACGAAGCCAAACCTGAGCTGCACTCTTCAATTACAGTTGCCGATGACATTGGCACGGCGCTCAAAGATGCCAAGGCGGTATTTATAGCCACCGACTGGCCTGAATTTAAGAGCCTTGCACCAGATGAGCTCGCAAAGCGTATGTCCGGCAAACTCGTTATTGACTGCATGAACTGCATGGACAAAACCGCTCTCGAGAAAGCAGGGCTTACATATATGGGAGTTGGGCGCTAAAATAGTCACTAGAGAAAAGAAGTAAACGTATTTCTATACAAACAAGGACGACACTGCCCATGAAACTCATCATCCAAATTCCCTGCCTGAACGAAGAAACAACGCTGCCTCTGGTGTTCGAAAAAATGCCTAAAAAGATTGAAGGCATCGATGTTATCGAAACACTTATTATTGATGACGGCTCCACCGATAAGACCATCGAGGTCGCGCGTAAACTCGGCGTAAACCATATTGTCACCCATGCTAAAAATATGGGCCTGGCCCGCTCATTTGCCGATGGCGTAGACGCTAGCCTTCGTCTGGGTGCCGATATCATCGTCAACACCGACGGCGACAACCAATATCCGCAGGAGAAAATCGCCGACCTTGTACGCCCCATTATCGAAGGCAAGGCCGAGATTGTTGTCGCCGACCGTCAAACCGCCAAGATCGCGCACTTTTCGTCTAGTAAGAAATTCTTCCAGAAGTACGGCAGCAAAGTAGTGAACAAAGCCGCCGGCACCGATATCCCTGATGCTGCAAGTGGGTTCCGCGCCTACTCACGGCTGGCTGCCGAGCGCATCAACATCATGACCGACTTTAGCTACTGCATGGAGACCATCATCCACGCCGGCCGCAAGCGCATCCCGATTACATCGATTCCGGTAACTACTAACAAAAAGACTCGCGAATCCCGTTTGTTCAAGAACCCTATCGAGCACATGCGCAAGTCGGGCGTCGCAATTATTCGCAGCTATCTAATGCATGAGCCATTCAAGATTTTTATCACACTCGGGGCGCTGTTTGGGTTGCTGGGGCTAACGCCGTTCGTGCGCTACTTAATTTTGTTGGTTGTCTCTGGAGCGGAAATTGGCAATCATATTCAGTCGCTCATACTGGGCGCCGTGCTAATTATCGTCGCGTTTCTGATGGTCGTAATGGGCATCTTGGCAGACCTCATTAAGATCAATCGTAAGTTCCTCGAAGACGCCCTAGAGCGCCTCAAACGAATTGAGTTCGACTACCTTGCACCTGAAGCCAAAGATAAGCACTAAGTTGCAGACTGATTACTAGCGCTTGTGAAATTAATCGTTACGTCATCTACCTTTCCTGCCCATGAGCGTGACCATGCGCCGTCGTTTGTGCTTGATCAAGTGAGAGCGCTGTATGAGCTCGACGAGACGCTCGAAATCCATGTGCTTATTCCACACAACTCATACCTTGACGAAACAATCGATAACGTAGTAAAAAAATCTACGCATACAGAGATTAGATACCACTACGCCCTGCCCCATTCACTCGAAAAACTAACAGGCCGCGGCATCCTTCCCGCCCTCAAGGAAAACCCGCTCCGCTACGTGCTCATTCCTGGCTTACTTTTAGCTCAATACTTTGCGCTCAAAAGGCTC